>DASRXO010000280.1:0-2397 GCA_035654095.1 Telluria sp. | reverse complement strand
ATCGGCGATCGGCAGGTTCAGATCAGGCACCCACAGATCGGCGCCACCGTCAGCGCCCTTCTCCGACGCCCGCTTGAGAAGATGGCTATAGAGCATGGGCCCGAAGACCTGCAGATGGCCAGACTGCTGTTCGGAGAAGAGGTCTCCGGCGCCCCGGAGATCCAGATCACGCTCGCTGATGGCAAAGCCGGCGCCGGGCTTGCTGAACTGTTCCAGCACGGCCAAACGCTTCTCGGATTGTCCGGAGTTCGACTCGTTCAACAAAACCGCGAAAGCACGCGTGCCGCCCCGTCCGACGCGGCCCCTTAGCTGATGAAGCTGCGACAGACCAAACTTCTCCGGCCAGCAGATGACGATGGTGTTCGCCCGGGGGATGTCGAGGCCGCTCTCCACGATATTGGTCGCGAGGAGCACGTCCGCTTCACCTTCGACGAAGCTCATCATTCGATCGTCGATATCTGCGGCTGGCAACCGACCATGGAGACATACGATGCGAAGGTCCGGAGCAACCAATTTTATCCTTGCCAGCATCGGCTCCAAATCCTGGATGCGGGGGCAAATCAGGAAGCTTTGCCCGTGGCGCCTCTGCTCACGCAGCAAAGCCGCGACGATCGCGGCGTCCGATAGCGGAGCAACCCTGGTGACGATAGGCAGCCGATGAACCGGCGGCGTAGCAATAACGCTGAGGTCCCTGAACCCCGCAAGACCCGCCGCCAGCGTGCGCGGTATCGGCGTGGCGCTCATCCAAAGAGTATGAACGCCCTTCGCAAGACCCGAAAGTTTCGCCTTCTCCGCCGCACCAAAGTGCTGCTCCTCATCGATGATGACAAGGCCGAGGTCGGCAAACCTCACGTCAGTCGAGCCGAGAGCTTGTGTGCCAATAACGACTTTCAGTTTGGCTCTGCGGAGTTTTTCTTTCGTATCTCTTATCTCCGCCGCCGACGCAGCCCGCGACAAATTCGCCACTTCGATTCCGAGCGGGCCGAACCGCTTGCGAAACGTCTCGACATGCTGTCTGGCCAGGACGGTGGTCGGAACCGCAACAGCGACCTGTTTTCCTGACAGCGCGACAGCCGCCGCCGCCCGCAAGGCGACCTCAGTCTTGCCGAAGCCGACATCACCACAGACCACCCGGTCCATCGGGTGACCAGCCGCCAGATCGTCCAGCACGTCCCGGATCGCCTTGGCCTGATCAACCGTCGTGAAATACGGAAAGCGCGCGACAAATCTTTCATAGGCCGCCCCCGGAGCGACCAGCTTGGGAGCACGCCGGCGCCGTCGTTGGGCGATATGTTTCGCAAGCTGCTTGGCCGCTGCTTCGATTTCTTGCTCGGCCTCGCCACGTCTGTTCCACCACGTGCTGCCATCGGCCTTGTCTAACGCGAGCTTACCGGGCTCTACAGCGTAGGGCCAGATCAAGGCGAGATCGGCAGGCGGAACAAGCGCAGCATCATCGCCGGCGAATTCGAGCCTGATCATCTCGCGGTTTGTACCGTTCCCCATGTCGAGGGTCTGCAAACGATCAAGTAAAGCCAAGCCACGCTGGAGATGAACGACGGCCGCGCCGCGCTCGGGAACATCCGGGTGATTGAAGGCGACTGTCCAGGCTTTGGCCATCGGTTGCGGATGATGGGCACGGCTACCGAGCACGTCAGACGCGGTCACAACCAAGGTCTGCTTTTTCCCGGGAGCGAAAAAGCCCGCGTCGAAGTCGGCCAACAGCGCGCCCTCGCGTCTTCTAGCCTCTACCGCCTCATCCCAGTTGGCGAAACGCTCCGCCCTGACCCCACTCATGCGCTCCATCGCGCGCAGATCGTCTTCGACCGCGGCGACGAAGAGCAAACGAGATCCGGCGCGTTCCGCACGGGCCACGAACGCGCGAAGCGCTTTCCTCGGCGCCGCAACCTTCGAGAAGTCGGGCGTGGCCACAAACGCCGCTTTGGCAGGAAGCACACTCATGCGCTTCTTCAGCTTCTTCCAATCCCCTCGCCCCAGATACTCGCGTTCCGAATCCCTGCGGCCGGCCGCCTCCTCGATCGTACTCAGCCAGCTGTCAGCGTGGGCCGGAACTTTTGCATCCGCGAACCATCGTGCCCGATCGCAATAGTCCAGGAAGGTAGCCCGCTGCGCCCGGTCGCCGCCCAGCGCGAGGCGTTCCGACATCGGATCGATAATCAGTTCCTTGAAATCGGATATGACGTCATGCTCATCCGGGTCGACGGCAACAATTCTGCGGATCGCACCGCCGGAATGCTCGATGCGGTACGGCCCGAGAGCTCCGGCTGGGAAGATCTCGAATGTCGCGCCGTGAAAGAGCGCGGCACCCGGATATTCAGCCTCTTCGTCCAGATCGTAGCCCAATTTCTCAATGCGTGCCTCGAGGTCCTGCTCGGCATA
>DASRXO010000279.1:0-4918 GCA_035654095.1 Telluria sp. | reverse complement strand
CGCCGCAGAAGCGCTAGAATAGGGCGCGCCCACCACCACAGTCCTCATGTTCCCCAACGATAGCCTACGTCCCGATCCGGATGCGTTGCTGGCCCAGGTCCAGGAGGACGAGCGGCGCGCCGCGCGCGGCAAGCTGCGTATCTATTTCGGCGCGTCGGCGGGGGTCGGCAAGACTTACGCGATGCTGGCCGCGGCGCGCGCCATGTGCGACGCCGGCCGCGAAGTGCTGGTCGGGGTGGTCGAGACCCACGGCCGCGTCGAGACCGCGGCCCTGCTGGCCGGGCTCGAGGTACTGCCCCTGCGGAACGTGGAATACCGCGGCAAGGTGCTGGCCGAGTTCGACCTGGACGGCGCGCTGGCGCGCGAGCCCAAGCTGGTGCTGGTGGACGAGCTGGCGCATTCGAATGCGCCCGGCTCGCGCCACCCCAAGCGCTGGCAGGACGTCGAGGAGCTGCTCGACGCCGGCATCGACGTCTACACCACCGTCAACGTCCAGCACCTTGAAAGCCTGAACGACGTGGTCGGCGGGATCACCGGCGTGCGCGTCGGCGAGACCGTGCCCGACACCGTGTTCGACGCCGCCGACGAGGTGGTGCTGGTCGATCTGCCGGCCGACGAACTGCTGGCGCGCCTGAAGAGCGGGCGGGTCTACCAGGAGCAGCAGGCCGAGCGCGCCGCCAAGAATTTTTTCCGCAAGGGGAACCTGATCGCGCTGCGCGAGCTGGCGCTGCGCCGCACCGCCGACCGCATCGAGGACGACGTGCGCGCCTACCGCGTCGAGAAGTCGATCGATGCGATCTGGAAGACCGGCGCCGCGTTGCTGGCCTGCGTCGGTCCGCGTCCCGGCGGCGAACAGGTGGTGCGCAGCACGGCACGCCTGGCCGGCCAGCTGGGCGCGGGCTGGCACGCGATCTATGTCGAGACCCCGGCCCTGCGCCGGCTGCCGGCCGCGCAGCGCGAGCAGATCCTGCGCAACCTGAAGCTGGCCGAAGACCTGGGCGCGACCACCGCCGTCCTGTCCGGCAACGACATCGCGCAGGCCATGGTGGAGTATGCGCGCAATCACAACCTGTCGAAGATCGCGATGGGCCGGCGCCACCCCACCTGGCCATGGCGCGGCGCCCACATCGAACGCATCGCGGCCTTCGCGCCCGATATCGACCTGATCGAAATCGGCGACACGCGCGGCGAGAACGGCCCGCTACGCGCCCCCGCGCCCGACCCCGAATTCGACGGCGAACCGAAACACCGCCTGCTGCCGTATGCCGCCGCGGCCGGCGCCAGCATCCTCACCGCGCTGCTTGCCACGCCGATGCTGGCCTACCTCGACCTGGCCAACATCGCGATGCTGTTCCTGCTGGTGGTGGTACTGGTGGCGGTGCGCTTCGGGCGCGCGCCGTCGGTCGTGGCGACCTGCGTCAGCGTGGCCTGCTTCGATTTCTTCTTCGTGCCGCCGCGCTTCACGTTTGCGATCACCGACCTGCAGTACTTGATCACCTTCGGCGTGATGCTGCTGGTGGGCCTGATCACCGGCCACCTGACCTCCGACCTGCGCTTCCAGGCACGCGTGGCCTCGCACCGCGAAGCGCGCTGGCGCGATCTGTACGAATTCGCGCGCGAATTGTCCGGCGCGCTGCTGGCCGAGCAAGTGTTCGACACCACGCGCAGCTTCATCCAGCGCGCTTTCCTCGCCCGCGCCACGCTGCTGGTGCCGGATGCGGACGGCCGGCTGCAGCTGCCGCCGGCGGCCAGCGAGGGCGACGCTTCGCCGCTGTCGGTGCTCGACATCGGCATCGCGCAATGGGCGTTCGACCATGCCGACAGCGCCGGCCTGGGCACCGGCACGCTGCCGGCCAGCCGCATCTACTACCTGCCGCTGGTGGCGCCGATGCGCACCCGCGGCGTGTTGGCGATCGAGCCGGAGCAGCGGCGCTGGCTGCTGGTCCCCGAACAGCGCCAGCACCTGAACACCTTCGCCGCGCTGGCCGCGATCGCGCTCGAGCGGGTGCATTACATCGAGGTGGCGCAGAACGCGCTGGTGAACATGGAGTCGGAACGGCTGCGCAATTCGCTGCTGGCGGCGCTGTCGCACGACCTGCGCACGCCGCTGACGTCGCTGGTCGGCCTGTCCGAATCGCTGGCCGGCTCGCAGCCGCTGGCGCCGCGCCAGCACGAGATCGCCGCCGCCCTGCACGAGGAAGCGCTGCGCATGAGCGCCCTGGTGACCAACCTGCTCGACATGGCGCGCATCCAGAGCGGCGAGGTCAAGCTCAACCTGCAATGGCAGGCGCTGGAAGAGGTGGCCGGCAGTGCACTGCGCGCCAGCGGCTCGCAACTGACCGCGCACACCGTCGCCACGCACCTGCCGCGCGAACTGCCGCTGGTACGCTTCGACGCGGTGCTGATCGAACGCGTGCTGTGCAACCTGCTGGAGAACGCCGCCAAGTACACGCCGCCCGGTTCCCGCATCGTGCTCGACGCCGCGCTGCACGGCGCCATGATGCGGGTCCGGGTAGTTGATGACGGTCCGGGCCTGCCGCCCGGACGCGAGCAGGCGCTGTTCGAAAAATTCACCCGTGGCGAGCGCGAATCGGCCAAGCCCGGCGTGGGACTGGGGCTGGCGATCTGCCGCGCGATCGTCGAGGCGCACGGCGGCAAGATCGAAGCCTGCGCCTCGCCGGCGGGCGGCGCCTGCTTCCAGTTCGACCTGCCGCTCGGCACCCCGCCCGCCATGCCCGACCACGAGACACTGGATATCGACCATGAATGAACCCGCCCCCATCGCCTTGCTGGTGGAAGACGAACCGCAAATCCGCCGCTTCGTGCGCGGCGCGCTGGAACAAGAGGGCTGGCAGGTGCACGAGACCGAGACCCTGCAGCGCGGCCTGATCGACGCCGGCACCCGCAAACCCGACCTGGTGGTGCTCGACCTCGGCCTGCCCGACGGCGACGGCATCGACTTTATCGCCGACTTGCGCAAGTGGTCGGCGGTGCCGGTGATCGTGCTGTCCGCGCGCGTCAGCGAGGCCGAGAAGATCCGCGCGCTCGACGCGGGCGCCGACGATTACCTGACCAAGCCGTTCGGCGTGGGCGAGCTGCTGGCGCGGGTGCGCGCCACCCTGCGTCGCCAGCGCCAGCCGGCGGCCGATGGCGGCGGCGTGGTGCGCTTCGGCGAGGTGGAGGTCGACCTGCAGGCGCGCCGCGTGCTGCGTCGCGGCGCCGACGTGCACCTGACGCCGACCGAGTACCGCCTGCTGTCGGTGCTGGTCGCGCACGCCGGCCGGGTGGTGACCAATCCGCAACTGCTGCGTGCCGTGTGGGGACCGTCGCAGGGCGAGAACGGCCACTACTTGCGCATCTACATGGGCCATCTGCGGCACAAGCTGGAGGACGATCCGGCTCAGCCGCGCTACCTGCTGACCGAAACCGCGGTCGGCTACCGGCTGATGCTGTGACGCCA
Organism: Telluria sp.; assembly: GCA_035654095.1. Classification (GTDB taxonomy): domain Bacteria; phylum Pseudomonadota; class Gammaproteobacteria; order Burkholderiales; family Burkholderiaceae_D; genus Telluria_A. The sequence goes on along the minus strand of DASRXO010000279.1, from coordinate 1,458 downwards.
AGTAGCGCGTGGGCACGGCGAGCCGTACCCACCCTACCGGCGCGCGCGATGCGAATTGTCGGGTGGGTACGGCGCACCGTGCCCACGCGGTTACCGGCGCGCCGCGATGCGAATTGTCGGGTGGGTACGGTGCACCGTGCCCACGCGGTTACCGGCGCGCCGCGATGCGAATTGTCGGGTGGGTACGGCTCACCGTGCCCATGCGGTTACCGGCGCGCCGCGATGCGAATTGTAGGGTGGGTACGGTGCACCGTGCCCACGCAGCGCTTGCCAGCACTGGCGAACTTGGTTAGATTGATGCTTCCGCCCGATGCGCCCGGTGTCGCCATGCACGTTCAAAAATACCCGTTCGCCGTCCGTCTGATCGGTTTCGCGCCGCCCGAAAGCGCCTCGCTCGCGGCCGCGCTGGCGCTGGCCCCGGCGGCCGGGCCGGCCTATGCCGCGCTGGCCGAGGACAGCCTGCAAGACCCCGATTTCTACCTCGCCAACGGCGACGACCTGGCCGCGCTGGCGCGCCTGGCCGGCGCCAATCCGAGCGCGATCCAGCCGGCCCTGATCGTCGGCACGCCGGCCGCCGAGTTCCCGTTCCCGCGCCTCGCCCGCCCGCTCGACCCGCTGCGCATGTTCGAACTGCTGGCCGGGCTGGTCGCCAGCCGCGCCGCCGCGCTGGCCCGCATCACCGCGCGCGGCTTGCCGCTGCCGCCCGAGCGGCGCCGCCGCCAGCGCCTCGACGTCGACCTGACCGATCCCGCGGTGTACGGCGCGCGCCGGCGCGCGCCGCCGAATGGCGCGGTGCTGATCATCGACAAGGGCGGCGCCTTCCGCGACCACGTCGCCAAGCTGCTGGGCGCGCGCCGGCTGTCGGTCGAATGGACCGACAGCGCATCGACCGCGGTGCGCCTGTGCGACGAGACCCCGGTCTCGCTGGTGCTGGTGAATACCTCCACGCCGGGCATCGATCCCTACCGGCTGTGCGCCGAGATCAAGTCGCTGGCCGAGGCCACCCGCATCGCGGTGGTGTTCCTGGTCGGCGCGAACTTCGGCTACGACGGCGTGCGGGCGCGCGCGGCCGGGGTACGCGGCATGCTGGACAAGCCGATCGCCGACCGCCACTTGGTCGCGGCCCTCAAGAAGCTGCTGTCGCTCGCGTCCTGACGCGTTTGCGCCCGCGTGGGCATGCTGCGCACACCCACCCTACCGTGGCGTTTTTGTGACACCTTTGAATCGTGCGCGGCGGTAGCCGGGCTATATTTGCGGTATGGCCGACTCCGACAAGCCCACGCCCACCCGCATTCCCGACCGCCGCTCGGCCGACGGGCCGCCGCGCTATCAAAAACAGGGCGACACGCCGTTCTCGCTGGCCGGCCGCGTGCTGTCCTCGCGCTGGCGTGCGATGCGCGACAAACTCAACCGCGACTTCATGCGCCGCACCCTGCCCGGTGGACCCGGCCTCGGGAT
>DASRXO010000278.1:0-7376 GCA_035654095.1 Telluria sp. | reverse complement strand
CGCGCTCCGGCTGCAGCTCCGGTTCGACGTCGGCCGGCGCTGCTGCGAGCTCCTCGGCCCTGGTCTCGGCCGCGGCCTGCTTGCGGCCGCCGCGGCTACGGCGGCGCGGCTCGGGTGCGGCTTCCTCGGCCGCTTCGGCCGCGGCTTCGGCAGCGTGGCCGTGATGCGCGGGCTCGGCGGCCGGCGCATGCTGCGGCGTGCTGCTGCGGTAGACATAGGCGCCGGACTTTTCGTCGCGCCCGAATTCGAGCATGCCGCGCGCCTGCGCCTCTTCCAGCAGGTTGCCGAAGGTGCGGAAGCCGAAATAGGTCTCGTTGAAATCGGGACGGCGGCGCTTGAGCGTGTCCTTCAGCAGCGAGGCCCAGATCTTGCCGCTGTCGCCGCGTTCGGAGACCAGTGCGTCGAACATCTCGACCACCATCTCGATGGCCTGGGCCTTGCGCGCCTCGAGTTCTTCCTTGCGGCGGTTGCCTTCGTCGGGCGAACGCTTGGCCGGCGGCTGCACCTTGCGCTCGTCGCGCTTGGCGGCGGCGCGGCGCACCTCGCGCACCAGGTCGTCGTAGAAAATGAATTCGTCGCAGTTCGCCACCAGCAGGTCGGAGGTCGACTGCTTGACGCCGACGCCGATCACCTGCTTGGCGTTCTCGCGCAGCTTGGACACCAGCGGCGAAAAGTCGGAATCGCCGCTGATGATCACGAAGGTATTGACGTGGGACTTGGTATAGCAGAGGTCGAGCGCATCGACCACCAGCCGGATGTCGGCCGAGTTCTTGCCGGACTGGCGCACGTGCGGGATTTCGATCAGTTCGAAGTTCGCCTCGTGCATGGTGGCCTTGAAGCCCTTGTAGCGCTCCCAGTCGCAGTAGGCCTTCTTGACCACGATACTACCCTTGAGCAGGAGCCGTTCAAGCACCGGCTTGATGTCGAATTTTTCGTAGTTCGCATCGCGTACGCCGAGTGCGACGTTCTCGAAGTCGCAGAACACCGCCATGCTGATGTTGTCGGAGGATGAAGCCATATGTGTTGTTCTCTGATGAAGGATGGGCCGGCAATTCGCCGATTATACGCAACACACTAGTTCGGCGCCCTGTCCCACAGGTTTGGCGTGACGCGGTTGACGTAGCCGGACACGAATGGGCGCACCGCGCCGGTGCCGGGATCGAAGATGTGGCGCTCGACGGCGCCGATGTTCGCGCCATACACGTGGATGCTGAGCGATACCTCATCGCGGCGCGCATTCGAGACGCGATGGATGTCGCCGACGCGCGGCGAGACCAGGTCGATGGCGCCGCGCGCCAGTTCGTGGGCGCCTTGCGCTTGCAGGCGTCCGCCCGGATCGGCCGCGTATTCCTCGCACCGTTCGGCGCCGCGCAGCACGCCGACCATGCCCCACACCGTATGGTCGTGCAGCGGCGTCGATTGGCCCGGGCCCCAGACGAAGCTGAGCACCGAGAAGCGTTCGAGCGGGTCGCAATGCAGCAGGTATTGCTGGTAGCGGTCGGGATGGGGCCGGGCGAATTCGGCGGGGAGCCAGTCGTCGTGGGCGATCAGGCCCGCCAGCAGCGCCTTGCCGTCGCTGAAGATGCGCTGCTCGTCCTGCCCGGCCGTATCGGCCAGACGGGTGAACGCCTGCACAAATTCGCGTAGCCTCGTCGTATTCATAATATCCAATATAGCACCGCCCTAGCGTCGCGCGCGTTCGATGTAGCGGTTGGCGTCTTCATCGAGCAGCAGGCCCTGGTCGCGCAACTCGCGGGCGGCGATCGCAACCGCCTTCGCATACTCGAGCCGGGTCGGATAGCGCTGCGACAGCGCGCGGCGCGGGTCGCCTTCGCGCGGGGTCGCGGCGAACGCCAGCTGCATGCCGTTCAAACCGCACAACTGCCCTTCCGCGAAACCCGCGCGCCGCAGGTTCCAGCCGGCGTGGGTCGCCACCGGTACCGCGATGTCGGGCGAGCGGATGCCGGCGATATCGTGCCCGTCCTGGTCGGCCATCGGCACCAGCACCTGATAGCGCTTGTCCGGATCGGGCTTGCCGAACAAGCCGCCGCTGTAATCGACCACGGTCAGCTCGTTGATCAGCGCCGGATAAATCACGCCGATCGCGCCCAGGTCGGGAAAGCCGACCGCTTCGCGCTGCGGCGCCACCAGCATCGCGTCGCCGATGCGCGGAAAGCGGCTGGCCGGCGGCGCCGTCCCATCGCGGCTCCATGCGACCAGGCGTTCGAGCAGCGCACGGATGATGGGCGCCTGCGAGGCAGCGTTGTCCGGATATTTGCAGATGCCCACCGTCGGCGTCGTCGCATAGACATGCTGGGTCGACGCCATCAGGTAGACCCGCACGTCGGACGGCAGCGCGATGTCCTTGCCGGCACCGTCGGTCACCACCAGCGACGCGCGCGCCTGCCAGAATTCGAGGCTGCTGTCGACGTGCATCAGCTTCGGGCAGGTCGCGCTGGCCTGGCAGCGCGCGAAGATGCCATCGGTGGCGCCGCCGACCGGATCGGTGGTGACGCCGTAACTGAAGGGGAACTGGTCGCCGTAGGTGATGTGGTCGAGGTGCTGGGTCGAGTAGCGGCCCGGCTGGGCGAAGCGCAGGTTCACGAAGCTCTTGCGGCTGCCGGCGATCAGCGGCATCGCGCCATCGAACACCTTGCCGCCGCGCGGATCGGCGTTGAAGCCCTGCCACACCAGGTCGCGCAGGAAGCGGCCCGACTGCGACACGCCGACCGCCAGCGCCACGGCGGGCTTGATGTCGGCCAGCGGATTGGGCTGGCCTGCCGCATCGGGTGCGCCGGACTTCAGGTAGCTGGTCACGTCGCGCAGCGCCGCCATGCCGAGGCCCATGACTGTCGGGTCGCGCGCTTCGTAACGGAAGCGGTAGATGGCGCCGGCGTCGAAGCCGCGCGGGCGCGTCAGTTCGATCCCGGTCGGACTCGTGTAGCGCCAGGAATCCACCGGCAGCACGGTCGGCGTGGCGCCGGCAGTTGCGCGCACGGTCAGCGTTGCGCCGCGCTGGTCGAGCGAAGCGGCCGGATAGGCCAGCGCGATCGCGCTGGTGGGCTTGATATCGTCGAACACCACCTCCTCCTGGCTGGCGCCGGTGATCGGCTTGCCGGCCATGGTCGCCACCGGAAAGGCGGTGCCGGCCACCTTGCCGTTGGCGCCGAGCGCGATGTCGCCCTGCCAGCCGATCCACACCAGCGTGTGCCCGCGCCGCATGGCGTAGCCGCTGCCCGCGCCGGCCGCGGTGTCGATCGCGCCGCTGCCTTCGTTGACCATGTACTGGAACAGTTTGCCGCCGCGGTTGGGGACGTCGAGCAGCAGCACGCGCGAGGCCCTGGCCGCGTCGTGCGGACGCAGGATGATGACGTCGGTCTGGTACCTCACCCAGCCGTCGGGCGCGGGGGCCTTGTCGATGTCCGCGATGCCGCGGTTCGCATTGTGGCGCGGGTTGATGCGCATGTGGGCGACGGCGACGATGGTCTCGTACTGGCCCACATCCTCGAAGACGGCGCCGCCGAACGCGGGGCCGCGGCTGACGATCTCGAGGCGCTCGACCTGTGCGGCCGGCGCGGACGATGAACCCGGCGCCGCGCACGAGGCGAGCGCCAGCACGGACAATGCGGCCAACAGGATGCGCAGCGGTTTCAAGGTCGTCTCCCCGGTGAGAGCGAGACGATACCACGGCGGCTCAGGCGTGCAAGCGTTCCAGGGTCGCGGCGTCGGGCACACCGCCGAAGTATTTGTCGAGGCAGGACTGGAACACGGCGTCGGTCGACGAGGCCTCCGCGAACAGCGTCATCGACGAATGGAATTTCAGATCGTCCGGATAGGCGAAGATCGCGTCCGCGCTGCGGCCTTCGATGGCGGCCATCAGCGCGCTGCATTCGCGCAGGCGCGTTCCGAGCAGCCGATGCGCGAGGTAGGCGATGGCTTCATCGAGCGAGGCGATCGCGTAGTACCGGGCGGTGGCGCTGCGGCCCAGCCCCGCGATCTGCGGGAACACGAACCACATCCAGTGGCTGCGCTTGCGGCCGGCGCGCAACTCCGCCAGCACCGTGGCGTACACCGGCGCCTGGGCGTCGACGAAGCGTTGCAGGTCGAAGGAGGATGCCATAGCGCCATGGTACGCCCGATCTGCGTTACAGTGGCGGCACCATGCAAGCCGAACACCTTCAACTGCTGCTGACGCGCGAAATGCCTTACGGTAAATTCAAAGGACGGGTGATTGCCGACCTGCCCAGCCACTACCTGGCGTGGTTCGCGCGCGAAGGCTTCCCGCGCGGCGAACTGGGCGAATTGCTCGCGCTGATGTACGAGCTCGACCACAACGCGCTGCGCGGCTTGCTCGATCCGCTAAGGCCGGCGCGGCGCTGATGTCGGCTCTTATCAAGTAGTTTGACTACAAACGCGAGAAATACTCCCCGAATATTTGCGTTGACATAGCAATATTGTCAAGTTACTTTACTACATCCCCACCATGAAGGATGTTCAGTGAAGAACCCCGTTTTCGTCTTGATTGCCTCCCTGTCGATGTCATGGGCTGCGGCCACGCCTTATCAAGTGCAGCACGTGGAGCCACCCAACTGGTGGGTCGGCATGAAGCATTCACAGTTGCAGCTGATGGTGCACGGCGAACGGATTGCCGAACTCCAGCCCGCCATCGCCTACCCTGGCGTCCGCATTCTCGACGTGGAGCGCACGGACAATCCGAACTACCTGTTCATCAACGTGCAGGTCGAACCCGGCGCCAAGCCGGGCCAGTTCGACATCGCCCTGCGCCGCGGCAGCGCCACGGTCACCAGCGTGCCCTATCGTCTCGAAGCGCGGCGCAAGGATTCGGCGCAGCGCCGCGGCTTCGACGCCGCCGACGCGGTCTACCTGATCACGCCGGACCGCTTTGCCAACGGCGATCCCACCAACGACGTGGTGGCCGGCATGCCGGACAAGACCGACCGCAGCGTGCCGCTGGCGCGCCACGGTGGCGACCTCAAAGGCATGCAGGCGGGCCTCGACTATGTGCACGACATGGGCTTCACCATGATCTGGCCGACACCGCTGCTGGAAAATAACCAAGGCGCCTACTCCTACCACGGCTATGCGCTGACCGACTACTACAAGATCGACGCGCGCTTCGGCAGCAACGCCGATTTCCGCCAGTACGTGGCAGCCGCCAATGCGCGCGGCATGGGCGTCATCCACGACGTGGTGCTCAACCACATCGGCACCGGCCACTGGTGGATGAAGGACTTGCCGGCCAAGGACTGGCTGAACTACCAGCAAGGGTTCGTGCCCACCAATAACCAGCACTCAACGGTGCAGGACATCCACGCCGCGCCGGAAGAGCGCCAGCGTTTCCTCGACGGCTGGTTCGTCGCCTCGATGCCGGACCTGAACCAGCGCAACGCCCTGGTGGCGCGCTACCTGATCCAGAATACGCTGTGGTGGATCGAATACGCGAACCTCGCGGGCATCCGCGAAGACACGTTCTCGTACGCCGACACGGCCTTCCTGGCCAGGTGGTGCCGCGCGGTGCTGGACGAATACCCGCAGCTGAACATCGTCGGCGAAGAGATGGACGACCATCCGCACGTGGTCGCGTACTGGCAAAAAGGCGCGAAGAACCGCGACGGCTACGATGCCGGCCTGCCCAGCCTGATGGACTTCCCGGTGGTCGACCTGATGCCCGCCGTGTTGACCCAGCCGGAGCGCTACGACGCCGGCTTCATCAAGCTGTACGAGACCATCGCCAGCGACTTTTTGTATGCGGACCCGATGAAGTTGATGGTATTCCCCGACAACCACGACCGCTCGCGCATCTTCTCGCTGCTTCACGAAAATCTGGACTTGCTGAAAACCTCGCTGCTGTTTACCGCCACCACGCGCGGCATCCCGCAGATCTACTACGGAACGGAAGTGCTGACCCGCAGCCCGATCGAGCGCGACGACGGCTTGCTGCGCGCCGACATGCCCGGTGGCTGGAGCGGCGACATTGTGAACGCCTTCACCGGCGCGGGCCTGAGTCCGGCGCAGCGCGACACGCAAGACTTCGTGCGCAAGCTGTTCAACTGGCGCAAGACCAGCAGCGCCGTCAAGGCCGGCAAGCTGCTGCACTACATACCGCAGGACGGGCGCTACGTCTACTTCCGCTACGACGGGCGGCAGACGGTCATGGTGGTGCTGAACAAGGACGCCAGCGATGGCACGCTCGACCTGGCGCGCTTCAAGGCGATGATCAAGGGCGCGGCGCGCGGGCGCAACGTGATCACCGGCGAAACGGTGGACCTGCAGGCGCCACTGGCGCTGAAGGCGATGACCTCGATCGCGATCGAATGGTAGGGGCACGAGAACCGGGGTCAGTGCCGACATTCGGACACAAGCTCGACAACATGTCCGAATGTCGGCACTGACCCTGCACACCATGCTGACCCTGCACACCACGGTAAATTCCCTATAAGTAGTCAGGAACGTACGACTCACTTTGGATTATTATTGTCGGCGGTTCCGATTTCCCATTCATCCTCAACTCCTGCGCGGAAGGCCCGCGCTAACCACTTCAGGTAAACACATGCCCCAACTCACACTGACCTATTTCGATTTTCACGGTGGCCGTGCCGAGCCAGCACGCTTGGCAATGCACATTGGCGGCATTGCTTTTGAAGACCACAGGTTCACCTTCCCCGAGTTTGCCGAGGTGCGCAAGGCGACGCCATTTGGCCAGGTTCCCACGCTGCATGTGGACAGTACGGTGGTGACGCAGTGCGACGCGATCACTCGGTACGTGGGCAAACTTGCGGACTTGTATCCTAAGGACGCCTACCAGGCCTTACTGTGCGATGAGGTGATGTATGTTGTGGAAGAGTCCGCTGTCAGATTGGGGCCAACGTTTCGAATGACGGGGCAGGAGCAGAAAGAGGCGCGCTTGGCCCTGGTTAACGGCCCAATGCCAACGTATCTGAGCTGGTTGCAAAGTCAATTGATGGCGCATGGCGGTGAGTTCTTTGCTGACAACCGTCTGACCGTAGCTGACCTGAAGGTGTTTGTTGACGTGCGCGGCCTCAACTCTGGGCGCTTGGACCATGTGCCAACCGACCTAGTAGAACGAGTCGCGCCCGCACTCAACGCCCACATGCAGCGTATCGCTAATATGCCAGCTGTGTTGCAGTACTACACCAAGTTTGGCGCAAAATAGGGCGTCTCAACCAACCTCGAAACTGGCCATGGACAACTAGGGAACCGCTGATCAATTGATGTTTTCAGCGGTTTTAGATTTTTTTGGCGGCCGCAAGGTCGTCGCAAACCTGGAATGCGTTTTTGGGCGCTCCTATTGGCCGGATTTCAGCAAATTTTCAGTTTTCCCTCGCGCCTTTTGG
>DASRXO010000277.1:0-5853 GCA_035654095.1 Telluria sp. | reverse complement strand
ACGCCGCCGCCAGCGCATACGGATTGACCGGATAGTGCCAAGCAGCGCCCGCCAGGGCGCCGATCAGCACCAGCGCGAACGCTTTGGCCAGGAGGGCACGCATTACTTGGACGGCGTGTCGTCACCGGCTGGCTGGGACGGCTTGGGGTCAGGCAGCGGCTCGTCGTTCCATTTACCGGCCTCGACCAGCTTGTTCTTCAGCCCGGGCAACGGGAAATTCTGGGCATAGGCCTTCTTCGCATGGTACAGCGCCTTGTCGTACTCCTTGGTGCGCACATAGGCGAGGCCGGCGTTGTAATTGATCGTCGGGTTTTCCGGCTCGAGCTCCACCGCGCGTTTGAATTCCCTGAGCGCCTCCTCGTTCTTGCCGTGCGCGTACAAGTGGTTGGCAAACACGGCATGCGGCGTGCCGTCGTCCGGTGCGAATTCGAATGCGCGCAAGAAGTAGCAATCGACCGGCCATTTCGCGCCACGCGGCTGCAGGCTTTTTTCGATAATGCCTTGTCGCGACATGGAGGCCAACGCTGCCGGATGATTCGGCCACGCGCGTAGCGTGTAATCGATATCGCCAGCCAGGTAGTCGGTCGAATGTCCCTTGATATTGTGCTCGACGTCGGACGTAAAGTGCGTGCTGACGACGAGAAAGTACTGTTCGGGAAGGCTTGCCGCTTTGCGATAGTCGAACGGACCGAAGGTGTTCTTGATCTCACCGCAAATCTTTTCCGCGCTGGCGGTGCCCATGCCCAGCAAGACGGTCAGCACCGCGAAATATGCTCTGCTGCTTTTCATTGAATGCTCCATCCTCGTTATTGGTTTGCGGCAGTATGCCGTTGGGCTAGATTGTCGAGTAATGCTGCCAGTTGCCGGGTGCGCGCCCGCCTCGAATTGGCAGCGATGGTCGCAGCGGACGCGATGGGCGCAGCATCGCTCGCGGCCAGGTCGAGGAAACGCGACAGGCCTTGAATGATCGCATCTTTTTGCTCCAATGGCACGATCGTATCGATGCCGGCATGGGCCAGCAGGGCCGCGGTATCGCCGGCCGGATCGGTCAGCGCCAGGATCGGGCGGCGCGCGCGCAGGTATTCATACACCTTCGCCGGTACCTGGTGGTTGCAACTGGCGCCCTGCAGGATCAGCAAGCCGTCGGCGGCCAGCATTTCGTGCAGCGCTTCGCGGTACGGCAGCTGGGGGGCCAGCACGACCAATGATGCGATGGCGCGCTGCTCGATTAGTGTCCGCAGGTAGTCGTCATGCCCGGACCCGCGCAACACCAGGCGAAAGTTGTGCGCCGTGAGCCGTCCTTGCGCCTGCAAGGCGGCCAGCGCGTCGAACAAGGCCAGGGGATCGCGCTCCAGTGGATAGACCAGGCCGCTGTGCACCAGGGTGAATACCGCAGGCGGGGTCTTCCCGGCCCCATCGGCAGGCGCCGCGCCGCTGAAATTCTCTTCGTCGAAGCCGTTTTCGATCAGTGTGAAATGGGTGGCCGGCAAGTCCGGGAAGCGTAGGCGGTAGGCCGCCACGGCGCCCGGCGTGGTGCACACAACGGCCGAGCAATGACGGATGACCTTGGTCTCGATCCAGCGGTACACGCGATGGGTGAACGGGTCCGTCGGGAAATAGTCGTCGCTCATCGGATCGCGCATGTCGGCAACCCAGGGAGTCCCGGTCAGGCGATGCAAGGCTAGGCCGATCAAATGCGCGGTGGCGATCGGATAGGTCGACCAGATGACCTCGGGGCGATACCGGCGCAGCGCGCGCCATCCCACCGGCACGGCACTCAATGCCCACGATGCCCAGCGATCCGGCAAGGCGAGCAGGCCAGGATAGCGGCCCTTGATCGCCAGGTGGCGCGAAGTGTCGAGCGCGAAGGTCCGCCAGATCAGCATGCTCGGCAAAATGTCCTGCAACTGATCGTCGCCGCTGCTGGCATAAGCGCGCCGGTTGGCCGAGAGGACCAGCGGAGTCCAACCGCTGTCGGGCAGGTACTGGGCGAATTTCAAGCTGCGCTGGATTCCGCTGCTGCCGCGCATCGGGGGAAAGTGGAATGCCACCATGAGCACTCGTCTTACCATGATTTGACCCAGTCGCCGGTCCAGCGCGCCACTTGGTCGCGCCAGACCCGGCGCGAGAAGGTGTGATCTGCTTCCGCGATCGCCTGCTGGCTGACCGCCGGCGAACCCAGCAGCTTGCGCCAGGCGCGGGACGACTGCGCCAAGTCCGAGAATTCCTTTGCGGTCAAGTCGGCGCCGCTCAGGACTAGCAATACCTTGCCCTGGAATGCCTCGAAGGCGCCCAGCATCCGCAGCGGCAAAGGCGGGGGCGCCGCCTCGGCGAGCGGGGCGCCGGCGGCACCAGCCGTCGCCGGCCCCACCGCGGTGCGCGCAATCTGGAGGAAGGAGCGCGCCGCGGTCCGCCAGGCGAATTGGCCGCTGGCGATTTTCCGCCAGAGCGCCGGCTGCAGCAAGCGCTCGAGGTAATAGTGCTTGAGCGTCGCCTTGGCCAGTCCGTCGCCGGTCCGCACCCAGGGGTTCAGTAAAACCAGGCCGCAGACTCGGCTGTCTTGCGCGGCGTAGAACAGCGCCGCCGAGGCGCCGTCGCACAGTCCCCAGATCACCACTTCCTCCAGTCCTGGGACCAGGCCGATAAAGGCGTCGATCGCGGCGCGCAGGTCGCGCTCCACATGTTCGAAGGTGCGCGCGGCGCCGCTGCTGTCGCCCATGCCGCGGTAATCGAAGCGGCAGGCCGGAATGCCGTCGTCGGCAAGACTGCGGGCGAGCAGGGCAAACTGACGATGGCTGCCTACCCGGTATTGGGGCCCACCGACAACGATCAACACGCCGCGGCGGCTCGGTTGCCGCGCCAGGCTCGCAATGCCGTACAGCCATTCGTTTTCGCAATGGAAACTAAAGGCCCGCTCTTCAATTGTCATTGCGACGTCCGTGGAAAGGGTTGGGAGCCATGCGCCGGCCGCAGCGGACCGCTGGCCGGGGACCCAAACGGGCCCACGGCACCAGCCGGCGGCATGTTGCGTGCGCGCATCAGGTAGTATAACTGTAGAAATAATTTCAGGGGCACCAGTTGTTGTAAAAACATTTGGCAATTTTGCGCGATTTGCGCACAGGAATCTCTACTAATTCATCGCCACGCGGTATCATGTCAAGAAGCTTTTTTGAGACTGGCGCGGCAATTTTGGTGCTGCGTAGAAACTTGGATGGCGCGACTGTGGCTAATTTATTGGAGTAAATAGTGGGTGCACCCGCAAGCAAGCGCAGCATGGCAATGCAAAGTATCGACCGGGGCAGCTGTCCATGATGCCCGCCAAGATCGCCGTGGTCATCCCGTTTTTTCAGCGGGAATCGGGCATCCTCGACCGCTCTTTGCAATCAATCGCGGTCCAGGAGTATCCCGCCGCGGCGGTATATGTCATCGTGGTCGACGACGGTTCCCCGGTCGGCGCGGATGACGAACTGCGCAAGCTGCCGCCGCCGGCTGGCTTGCGGATACGCGTCATCAAGCAGCCCAATGCGGGACCGAACGAAGCCCGTAACGCGGCCCTGGAAAACCTCGAACCGGACACCGACCTGGTCGCCTTCCTCGACTCGGACGATGAGTGGATGGGTGAGCACCTGGTGCGCGCGCAGCGCACGCTGGCCATGGGTTACTCGGCCTATTTCGCCAATCTATTTCACCTGGGCGACAATACCAACGAGTTCGACAAGGCGCGCCGCGTGCGCGCGGCCGACCACCCGATGATCGACGACGACCCGACGCTGCGCGCCTACCAGGGCGACATGATTCACCAGATTTCGACCGCCAACATCATCTTCATGCCGTCGCTGGTCATTTCCGTCGCGGCGCTGGGCGCCGCGCGGTTCCCGCAACAGCACCGGCATGGCGGCGGCGACTACCTGTACTGGATGGACCTGATCGAGCACGGCGCGATGTTCGCCTTTTCCACCTTACCCGAGGTGCGTTGCGGCAAGGGCATCAATATGTGGTATGGCAGCGGCTGGGGCACTGACGGCTTGGCGCTGCGGCTGCTGGACGAGGCGCGCTTTCGGCGCCGCGTGCTGACGCAATATGCCAAGGCCGCCGAGACCAAACGCTGTTTGCGGAGCCGTCTCGCCGAGTTGCAAGCGGGAATGCTTCAAGACATGATTTATCGCCTTCGACGGCGCAAGCCGGTGAACTGGAAAGTGATTCGCACGTTTTTCGGCGCGAACCGGCCATCGCTGTTCATGATGAGCAAGCTGTTCCACAACCTGTTTGTCTCCCTGACCGGTAAGCGCAATTGAGCGCAATCGCACCGGCGATGCCATCCGTCCGCTCTGCATTGCTGTGGTCGTTCGCCGAGCGCTACAGCAGCCTGGTCGTGACCTTGGCCAGCACCATGATCCTGGCGCGCCTGCTCACGCCGGCCCAGGTGGGCGTGTTCTCGCTGTGCGCATCGGTGACCGCGGTGGCCGGCATCTTGCGTGACTTCGGGGTCAGCGAATACCTGAACCAGGAACAAGAGCTCACCCGCGACAAGCTGCGCGCCGCCTTCGGCGTCGCGATTGCGATCGCATGGTCGATCGGCCTGTTGATCGTCGCGCTGCGCCACGCGGTGGCGGGCTATTACCGCGAGCCGGGCGTGGCCGACTTGCTGGCCGTGCTGAGCCTGAATTTCCTGATCTTGCCCTTCGCCTCGCCGGCGTTTGCGCTCTTGAGCCGGGAGCTGGCGTTCCGAAAAATCTTCGTGATCCAGATCGTCAGCAATAGTGTCCAGTCGGTCGTTGCGGTGACGCTGGCGTACCGCGGCTACGGGTACATGAGCCTAGCGTGGGCGCCGGTCGCCAGTGTCGCGGTGCAAACCGTGCTGGTCAGCTTGTATCGTCCGCGCGAATCGCTGCTGTTGCCTGGGTTCAAGGCCGCGCGCGAGGTCTTGCGATACGGCTCGATGTTCGTCGCCTCGCGCTTTATCGAGACATTCACCCGCAACGCCCACGAGTTTGTGATTGCGAAGCAGGTCGGCTTCGCCGCGGTTGGCCTGTTCAGCCGCGCTTTCGGCTTGATCGAACTGTTCAACAGCAATGTCACCTCGGCCGTCATGCGCGTAGCCAGCCCCTCGTTCGCGAACGACCACCGGGCAGGCCTGCCGCTCGACCATGTCTTCGCACGCGGCACCGCCATCTTCACCGCAGTCGCATTCACTTTCCTCGGGTTCCTGGGCCTGATGGCTCCCGACATCATCGAAGTCCTGTTTGGCCACCAGTGGGCTGCGGCCGCCCCGCTCGCGCGCATCCTTGCGGTAGCCCTGGTGCCGTCCTACTTGGTGGTGCTCGCTCCGCAATTACTGGCTGCGACCGGGCACGTCAAGCGCCGGCTCCAGATCTCGCTCTGGTTCGGCCCGATTCATCTGGCCGGCGTGCTGGCCGCCTCCTTTATCGGCCTGGAGGCGGTGGCGGCGGTGTGGGGCATTAGCAATTCGGTGATGCTGGCCATGTACGTCTTCCACTTGAAGGCAGTGCTGCACAGCTCGGCAGCGGCGCTGTTCAGGCCCAGCGGCCGCAGCGTGGTGGTGGCGGCCCTGTCGCTGGCGACGCAGGCGCTCGCCTTGTTCCTGTGCCGCGAGCTGCAGTTCCCCGCGCTGGTCAACCTGCTGCTCGTCGGCGCGGCCGGCGCGCTCGCCTGGGTCGCGGCGGTCCGGCTGGTGCGCCATCCGGTGCACGAGGAAATCATGCGCCTGATCCGCCACCGCCGCCTGGGCGCCAGGCCATGACCACGCCCCCATCGCACAAGGTGGTGGTCGTGCTGGTGACCTATAACGGGGCGCGCTGGCTGCCAGACTGCCTCAATTCCTTGACCGCAAGC
>DASRXO010000276.1:0-10543 GCA_035654095.1 Telluria sp. | reverse complement strand
ACGCGTCGAAGGCGAGCGTGAGCCGCAGGGAATCTGCGCTGCGTTGGCGCCAAAAGAAAAGGACTTCCAGAGAAGTCCTTTTGAAAAACACCAAGGTGTTTGGTAGGCCGTGCGGGATTCGAACCTGCGACCAACGGATTAAAAGTCCGCTGCTCTACCAGCTGAGCTAACGACCCAAGGAGGCAGCATTATAAACGACGAACGCTGTTTACGCCAGACAGCAAAGCGCCCGCCGAAGTTCAGGACAAGGCCGCCGTCACCTTCAGCACTTCCTCGACCGTCGTCACGCCCTCGACCACCTTGTAGGCGCCGGCGATGCGCAGCGGCTTCATGCCGTCGGCGATGCTCTGCTGGCGCAAGGCCTGCAGGTCGGTCTCTTCGTCGATCAACTTGGTGAAACCTTCGGTCACGGTCACCAGCTCATAAATGCCGGTGCGGCCGCGGAAGCCGGTCTGGCGGCACTCGGGACAGCCCACTGGGCGATACACCGTCGTCGGCTTGGGAATCTTCCAGGCGCCGCCGATGCTTTGCCACACATCGTCGTTGATCTCGCCATCGGCCGTCTTGCAATGGATGCACAGGGTACGCACCAGGCGCTGCGCCATGATGCCGATCAGCGTCGCTTCCAGCAGGTAGTAGGGCACGCCCAGCTCCAGCAGCCGCATCACGGCCGAGGGCGCGTCGTTGGTGTGCAGCGTCGACAGCACCAGGTGGCCGGTCAGCGCCGCCTGGATCGCCATCTCGGCCGTGCCGAGGTCGCGGATCTCGCCGACCATAATGATGTCCGGGTCTTGCCGCATCAGCGCCTTGACGCCGTCCGCGAACGACAAGTCGATGCCGGGCTGCACTTGCATCTGGTTGAAGGCCGGCTCGACCATCTCGATCGGGTCTTCCACCGTGCACACATTGACTTCGGTGGTGGCCAGCGCCTTGAGCGTGGTGTACAGCGTGGTGGTCTTGCCCGAGCCGGTCGGCCCGGTCACCAGGATGATGCCGTGCGGGCGCAAGGTCAGCTTGTCCCAGCGCTGCGCGTCGTCGGTCGGAAAGCCGAGCTCGGGCAGGGTCTTGACCACCACCTCGGGATCGAAAATCCGCATCACGAGTTTTTCGCCGAACGCGGTCGGCAGCGTCGACAGGCGCAGCTCGACCTCCTGGCCGCCGTTGGTGCGGGTCTTGATGCGGCCATCCTGCGGGCGGCGCTTTTCGATCACGTCCATGCGGCCGAGCAGCTTGATGCGCGCGGTCATCGCGATCATCACCGCCGCCGGCACCTGGTAAACCTGGTGCAGCACCCCGTCGATGCGGAAGCGAATCGAGGCGAAGTCGCGCTTTGGCTCCAGATGGATGTCGGAAGCGCGCTGTTCGAAGGCGTATTGCCACAGCCAGTCGACGATGTTGACGATGTGCTGGTCGTTGGCGTCGAACTGCTTGTTCGATTTGCCGAGCTCGACCAACTGCTCGAAGTTGTTGCGCAGCGCGAGGTCCTGGCCATTCGACTTGCTGGCGTTCTTGATCGACTTGGCCAGGCTGAAGAACTGCGCGATGTACTGGGCGATGTCGAGCGGATTGGCGATCACCAGCTGGATCTTGCGGCGCGAAATCTTGGCGATCTCGGCTTCCCATTCGAGCAGGAAGGGCTCGGCCGTGGCGACCACCAGCGTGGTCGGGGTCAGTTCGACCGGCAAGATGTTGAAGCGCGCCGCGTAGCCGGCCGACATCACATCGGCGACCTTGGTGAAATCGATCTTCAGCGGATCGATGCGAATGAATTGCAAGCCGACCTTGGTGGCCACCCATTCCGACAGCAGGTCCAGCGTGAGCAGGCGGTGCGGCGGCAGCATGGAGCTGAACTTGCATTGGGCCACCGCGGTCAGGGGATGCATCGAGCCGACCGCGTTCTTCAGGATGCTCTGGGCCTGGGCGAAATGGGCCTTGACCTTGGCCTTCTCGACGATGCCGTCGGCCAGCAGCCACTGGAAGATGATCTGCATGTCTAGCGCCTTGGGCAACGCGGGCCGGGGGGCGCCGGGGCCGGGTTGCGCGCTTGCTGTGCTGGCGTCTGCGTTCAAAGCATCTCTCCGAGTGGGCGCTGCGGGGTTGGGCTAGCCTGCCGCCTGGATGCCCTTGAGCCAGGACTTGGCGGGCAGCTTGGTGGCGCTGGCGATCTTGGCCGCGCGCGCGGTCAGCGTTTCGGCATCGACCGTGGGGCGGGTGCGGAAGCAGATCGCGACCACATTACCATCATGTACTTCGGGCAGGCAAATCACATGGGCGAAGGCATACTTCATGGCCTTGAGGTTCTTGGCGTAGCTCGGGTGGTCGCCGAACAGGTTGACCGTCATGATGCCCTGCGCCGTCAGGCAGGCATTGCAGGCGCGGTAGAACTCGGGTGTGTCGAGCACCGGGCCGCGCGCGGTGGCGTCGTACAGGTCGCATTGCAGCACGTCGAACGCGCCTTCATTGGCCGGGTCGTTGACGAAGTCGAGGGCGTCCATCTCCAGCACGCGCAGGCGCTCGTCCTCGGGCGGCAGCTTGAACATCGAGGCGCAGATCGCGATCACCGCCGGATTCAGTTCGACCGCGCTGACGCTGGCCTCGGGAAACTGGCGATAACAAAACTTGGTCAGCGCCGCGGTGCCCAGGCCGAGCTGGGCGATCGCGCGCGGCTGCTCGAGGTAGAGCATCCAGGCCATCATCTGCTGCGCGTATTCGAGTTCGGGCCAGTCCGGCTTGCGCATCCGCATCGCGCCCTGCACCCACTCGGTACCGAAGTGCAGATAGCGCACGCCGTCCTGTTCCGACAGCGTCACCGGCGCGAATTTGGGTTTGCGCGGCGCGGCCGGACGGCGCGAGGATTCCGCTTGTTCGATGGATTTTCGTTTGATGAGCATGGGGCAGCCTGATGGATGCGGCCTATTATCAGTGGATGCCTTGCCCTAGCGCAAGCAAAACACCAATAAAAAAGGCTGCCCCTCGCGAGAAGGGCAGCCCAAGGGGAGAAAGAGGGATGATTTACATTTGTTCCGGCTCGACCGAGACGCGCAGACGCACGCGCTGGCCCGGGTCGCGCGCCATGATGCTGGTGTAGCTATGGCCGCGGTAATCGTAAGTCACTTCGTAACCGGTGGTGCGCGATTCCCACGCGTCCACGGTGCGGCACTGGCGCACGGCCTGTTCCTGCACCTGGGGCGGTTGCTGGGCGACCTGGCGGCCGTCGTTGTCGATGTGGTCGCCCGCGACGGCGCCGGCGATCGCGCCCGCCGCCACCGCGACGTTACGGCCCGAGCCGCCGCCGACCTGGCTGCCGAGCAGGGCACCGGCGATACCGCCAATGATCGAGCCGCCCGCGCTGCGCCCTTGCGGGGCTTGTTGCACCGGCGCCTGGACGTAGTCCGTGCGGCATTCCTGGCGTGGCTGGCGCACTTGTTCGACGTGCGGCTGGACGCGCACGACGCGTCCGAAATCTTCGAATTCCACCGCCTGGGCCAAGGGCAGTGCACACACGCCCAGGGCGGAAATAATCAGTTTGGCTTGCAAGTTCATATCGGACCTCGGTTCAAGGAAGCGCTGCTTCGGATTAGATTTCTTTCTACTGCCATGGTTCTATGGTAATCCGGCTGCGCAGGAAAAAGCAGTCTGCGTGGCAACAATTTGTAACAGCGGCGCCAGCCGCAGCGGCCCGGCAGCAGAATGGGTCGTCCCACGGAAAATCAAGGCCACGTTACCTAAAACCTTCTGTTTTTTTACAAATCTTGCGTTTGAAAACACTTACGGGTTGATTCAGTTACCACAAAACGTTACCCTTACAGGAATTAGGGGTATATTGGCGCGTGGCAACGATATCAGGAGAACAGCGTTTATCACCATTAAACGCGGCGCATCGCAATAGACAGAATACAAAAAGCACACACCACATACCAGGTCGACTTGAGGGAAAAATGAGTTTGTTGATAACAGTGCCGCCCAACCTTGTGCAGTCCATCCGTGCGTTCCGTGTCGTGGAATTGCAGGAGGAGGCCGTCAGGCTGGGGCAGCATTTTCTGTACGCCTATTGCGCCGATGCCCTGACCAAGCAGCAGGTGTGCGCCCGCATCGGCGAGAACTTCCATTTTCCCAAGCCGTGCAGCAAAAATTTCGATGCGCTGCGCGAATGCCTGACCGACACAATCAACAAGGCCGGGCCGCAGCCCGGCTTTATCGTCGTGCTCGAGCAATTGCCCAACACCCAGAAATTCGACAAGGAAGCGCGCGAAACCCTGCTCGACGTGTTCCGCGACGCGGCCGATTATTGGGCCGACAAGAAAGTGCCTTTCCGCGTGTTTTACTCGTTCGAATAGCACGACTTCTCCGCACCTGGCCGCGCGCCGCTCTCTGCTGCACTGCAACATATTTCAGCCGTTTCCTTGGTCGCGACTGCGGCTCAGGGTACAATGCGCGCTATGAAAAACATTGTGATCCTCATTTCCGGGCGCGGCAGCAATATGGAAGCCGTGGTGCGCGCCGCCCAAGCCGAGCAATGGCCGGCGCGGATCGCGGCCGTCATCAGCAACAAGGCGGACGCTGGAGGATTGCAATTTGCACAGGCGCACGGCATCCCGACCGCCGTGGTGGCCAACAAGGATTTCGCCAGCCGCGCCGAATTCGACGCGGCGCTGCAAAAAACGATCGACGCTTACGCGCCCGACCTCGTGGTGCTGGCCGGCTTCATGCGCATCTTGACCGCGCCGTTCGTCGAGCACTACGCCGGCCGCATGCTGAACATCCACCCCTCGCTGCTGCCGGATTTTCCCGGCCTGGCGACCCACCGCAACGCGCTCGAGGCCGGCGTGGCCGAGCACGGCGCGACCGTCCATTTCGTCACGGCCGAGCTCGATCACGGCCCGATGGTCGCGCAAGCGCGCGTGCCGGTGCTGGCGGGCGACACCGAAGCGAGCCTGGCCGCGCGCGTGCTGGTGCAGGAGCATGTCCTGTATCCGCGTGCGATCCGCCTGTTCATCGAAGGCCGGCTCAGCATCGAACAGGGCGACGTCCGCATCGCCGACACCACCAGCATTTAACCAAGGAATTTCATGAGATTGCCACCAGCGATACTCGGCAATACTGAAGAGGTATTGCGCGAGATCTTGCGTTTTACGGCGCCTGCCGACTCCACTTTGTCGCGCTACTTCAAGGACCATCCGCGGCTCGGTTCGCGCGAGCGCGGCGCCGTGGCCGAAGGTATTTACGCCATCCTGCGCAACAAGTCCTTCTTCACCGACTTCGCCGAAGCGGGCGCCAGCCCGACCATGCGCCGCCTGACCATCCTCGGCCTGGCCGAAGCGGTGGGCGCCGATGCGCTGGGCGGGTTGACCGAAGAAGAGACCGCCTTCCTCGAGCGGGTCCAGCAGATCGACCGCACGCTGATGCCGCCGCAGATGCGCGCCAACCTGCCCAAGTGGCTGTTCGATAAATTCATCGCCCAATATGGCGAAGCCGAGACGCTGGCGCTGGCCGAAGCGCTCAACCAGCCGGCCCCGCTCGACCTGCGCGTCAATTCGATCAAGGCCAGCCGCGACGAAGTGGTGGCCGCCTTGGCCGAAGCGCCGATCGCCGCCGAGACCATGCCGTATGCGCCGCTGGGCCTGCGTGTGCTGAAAAAGCCCGCGCTGCAAAACCTGCCGCTGTTCAAGAGCGGCGCGATCGAAGTGCAGGACGAGGGCAGCCAGGTGCTGTCGCAAATCGTCGGCGCCAAGCGCGGCGAGATGGTGGTCGATTTCTGCGCCGGCGCGGGCGGCAAGACGCTGGCGCTGGGCGCCCTGATGCGCAACACCGGCCGCCTGTACGCCTTCGACATCTCGGAGAAGCGCCTCGCCAAGCTCAAACCGCGCCTCGCGCGCAGCGGGCTGTCGAATGTGCACCCGGTCCAGATCGCGCATGAAAGGGACGCCAAGATCAAGCGCCTGGCCGGCAAGATCGACCGCGTGCTGGTCGATGCGCCGTGCTCGGGCCTGGGCACCTTGCGCCGCAATCCCGACGTCAAGTGGCGCCAGAAGGTCGAGGCGATCGCCGAGATGCAGGAGAAGCAGGCCTCGATCCTGGCCGGCGCGGCGCGCCTGCTCAAGGGCGGCGGCCGGCTGGTCTACGCGACCTGCAGCCTGCTCAATGAAGAGAACGACTTCATCGTCGAACAATTCCTGGCCGACCATCCCGACTTCACGCTGGTGCCGATGAACAAGGTGCTGGCCGAGCAAAAGATCGAGCTCGAGATGGGCGACTACCTGAAGCTGCTGCCGCACAAGCACCAGACCGACGGCTTCTTCGCCGCGGTGCTCGAGCGCAAGCCGATGGCGCCGCGTCCACCCAAAGCCAAGGCCGACGCCGAGACCGAGGCCAAGGCCGATACCGACGCATAAACACCACGGAGGCGTATGCCGCTCTCGACCCTGCTATCCGACTTCATCGACGACCTGCGCGAACCCGGCGTGCTGTGGCAGGTCGGCGCGATCGTCCTGAGCATCGCACTCGGCTGGGGACTGGCGCGCCTGATGCGCAACGCCTACCTGCGCCAGCGCCACGGCGAGGCCGGCGTGGGGCGGATCGACGCCAAGAGTTTCGCGCGCGTGCTCAGCCCCTTGTTGATGATCGGCTTCCTGGCCCTCGCCAAGATGGTGCTGGCCAAGTACCACCATGTCAACGTGCTGCGCGTGGCGCTGCCCCTGCTCGGTTCGCTGGCGGTGATCCGCATCGCCTTCTACCTGCTGCGCCGGGTGTTCGCGCGGCGCGGACCCTTGGGCGCGGCCATCGTCACCTTCGAAAAAATCTTCGCGCTGCTGGTGTGGCTGGCCGTGGCGCTGTATATCACCGGACTGTGGCCGGACCTGTTCCAGTACCTCGACACCACCACGCTGCCGCTGGGCCGGCACCAGGTCTCGCTGGCCAGCATCCTGCAGGCGGCGGTGTCGGTGGTGCTGTTGCTGATGCTGGCGCTGTGGGCCGGCGCCGCACTCGAAGAACGGCTGATGGGCGTGCAGGGCCTGCATTCCTCGCTGCGCGTGGTGATGGCGCGCATGAGCCGCACGGTGCTGATTTTGATAGCGGTGCTGGTCAGCCTGTCGCTGGTCGGCATCGACCTGACCGTGCTGTCGGTGTTCGGCGGCGCGCTCGGCGTCGGGCTCGGGCTCGGCATGCAAAAGATCGCCAGCAATTATGTGTCCGGCTTCGTGATCCTGCTCGAGCGCAGCCTGGCGATCGGCGACATGATTTCGGTCGACAAGTTCGCCGGCAAGGTCACCCAGATCAACACCCGCTATACCGTGCTGCAGGGCTTGGACGGCGTCGAGACCGTGTTGCCGAACGAGATGCTGATCTCCGGTCCGGTGCAGAACCAGTCGCTGAGCAATCGCTCGGTGCGGGTCGCGACCACGCTCACGGTGGCCCACGGCAGCGAGCTCGACGAGTTGATCCCGCTGCTCGAATCGCTGCCGGCCGGCGTCGCGCGGGTACTGGCCGAGCCTGCGCCCGGCGTGTCGCTCAACAAGTTCGGCACCGACGGCTACGAACTCGAGCTCGGGTTCTGGATCAGCGATCCGGAGAATGGCCGCGGCGGCGTGATCTCGGAAGTGAACAAGAAGATTTATGCGCTGGTCAAAGCGGGCCGCATCAAGCTTGCCAGTTCGGCCATGGATCCGCGTTTGCAAGATGCTCTGATTGCGTCCACAGTGGCGGGAATCTCACAATCTCCTGCGAAATGATTGGCCGGAATCGTGCCTGACGTCACCAATCAAGCGTAAAATGGTGGGTTGAGAGTAAGCAATCCACCCTGGAGCAGTAATGAATTTGTTAAGCAACACCCTGGACACCGTGATCGGTTTCCTGACGACCGGCCTGCTGGACCTGGGCGGTTGGCAAATCCTGTTTTACACTTTGGCCGTTACCCATATCACGATTGCCAGCGTGACGATTTACCTGCATCGTCACCAGGCGCACCGTGCGTTGGAACTGCATGCGATCCCGAGTCACTTTTTCCGTTTCTGGCTGTGGCTGACGACCGGCCAGGTGACCAAGGAATGGGCGGCGATCCACCGCAAGCACCACGCCAAATGCGAGACCGAGGAAGACCCGCACAGCCCGGTGACCCGCGGCATCAGGAAGGTGTTGTTCGAAGGCGCCGAGCTGTACCGCATCGAATCGAAGAACCTGGAAACGCTGGAAAAGTACGGACACGGCACGCCGAGCGACTGGCTGGAGCGCAACGTCTACACGCGTTTCAGCTGGCAGGGCGTGGCACTGCTGTTCGTCATCAACATCGCCTTGTTCGGCGCGATCGGCGTCACGGTGTGGGCGGTGCAGATGTTGTGGATCCCGATCACGGCGGCCGGCATCATCAACGGCATTGGCCACTACTGGGGCTACCGCAATTACGACTGCAGCGATGCGGCTTGCAACATCATCCCCTTCGGCATCCT
Source organism: Telluria sp. (assembly GCA_035654095.1). Lineage (GTDB taxonomy): Bacteria > Pseudomonadota > Gammaproteobacteria > Burkholderiales > Burkholderiaceae_D > Telluria_A. The sequence continues at coordinate 2,099 of DASRXO010000276.1, read as the reverse complement.
GATCGGCGGTGAAGAGCTGCACAACAACCACCACACGTTTGCGACCTCGGCCAAGCTGTCGTCGAAGTGGTACGAGTTCGACATCGGCTGGCTCTACATCCGCGTGCTGGAAACGCTGGGGCTGGCCAAGGTCAAGAAGGTGGCGCCCAAGCCGGCGTTCGAGCACGGCAAGCTGGTGGCCGACTTCGACACCCTGCAATCGGTGATCGCCAACCGGTACGACGTGATGGCCAAGTACGCCAAGTCGGTCACGCATGCGTGGCATGAAGAATTCGAGCATCTGAAGCACAAGGCCGAGCTGGAATCGCGCTTCCTGAAGTCGTCGCGCAAGCTGCTGCAGCGCGAGCCGGCCAAGCTGGAAGCGCCGCAGAAGCAGCAGCTGGTCGAGCTGTTCCAGCACAGCAAAGCGCTGGAGACGATGCATCACATGCGGGTGGAGCTGGGGGCGATCTGGGAGCGTTCCCATTTCACGCGCGACCAGTTGCTGCATCAGTTGCAGGACTGGTGTGTGCGCGCCGAAGCGTCGGGCATCAAGTCGCTGCAGGACTTCTCCTTGCGCCTGCGCAGCTACGCATAACGCGCTTGCCGCGTCCCCAAAAAAAAAGCTCCTCGGAGCTTTTTTTTTCGTCTTGAACACATGGGGTCACATCTGACATTCGTACATTTCTTGAAAGAAATGTACGAATGTCAGATGTGACCCCATCTTGGGGAAAAGAAAAATGCCGCTCAGCTTGCACTGAACGGCATTGGCTTGGGGAACTGCTTTTCCTTACCGGGTCGGCTGGACTTGCAGCGGACCGGCCGCGGCGCCGATGCGCATCGGCGGGATCTTCATGTAGGTGATCGCGCGCCACAACCACTCCATCGGACCATAGCGGAACTGCGACAGCCACCAGTGGCTGAAGGCGATCTGGCAGGTGCAGAGCGCCGCGACATACACCAACTGCAGCGACCGCTCCATGCCCCAGTGGCCGAGCCCGTAGCCGTAGAAGAATAGCGAGCCGACGACAGATTGCATCAGGTAATTGGTCAGCGCCATCCGGCCGAACGGCGCCAGCACCCGCACCCGCGACAGGCCGGATGCACTATGCAGCATCAGCACCAGCATGCTGACATAGCCGAGCGAGGCGGGCAGATTACCCAGCATGAGCAATCCGGTGGCCAACTGGTAGCCATCGTGCTGTGCGCCCGGAAGATGACGCGTGGCGATCAGCGTGCCCAGCAGGCCAAGGCCGATGCCCAACGGCAGGCCGATGAAGGCGAGCTTGCGGAACAGCGGCAGGTGCGCGCCCGTGTTGTCCATCACGCCCGCCCGAATGAACCAGGTACCGAGCAAGAACATGCCGATCAGGATCGTGGCGAAGCCCGATTCGTTGGGCGCGTGCTCGACAAACTGCTTGGCGCGCAAGGCGACCGCTTCAGCGTAGCTGCCGCTGGTCATGGCCTTGATCTCGGCCCGTTCTTCCTCGGCGCGTTCCTTCATGCGCTTCTCGCGCTGGGCCACACGGTCGGCCGCTTGTTCGGCCGCGGTCGGCTCGGGCTTCTTGACCGCGGCCGCCTTCGGATCGGCCTTGGCCTCCGCTTTGGGCGCCGGCTTCGCCTCGGCTTTCTTCGCTGCGTCCTCGGCGACGAGCCTGGCCCGTGCGGCCTCCAGCGCCGCGGCCGGAACCGGGGCCTCGGGCGGCTTCAGGTAATCGACCAGGCCCAGCGACGTCACCATCGTGAACGAAAACAGATAGATGCCGGCGCCGGCGCGCCAGGCGCGTTGCGAGACCGGGTTGTGATATTTGTTCGAGAGATAGGCGAGCACCAGCAGGACCACGCTCAGCACCAGCGGCACCGGACGCGCCTCGATCGGGCCGAGACTCAGCAGGTTCATGACGGCGCCGACGACCACCGCGATCGCGCCGGCAATCAGCAGGATCAGCGACATCAGCGGCAGCTTGAGGCGCAGCGTCTCGTTGCGCATGTACAGGGCGATCAGGCCGGCGAAGGCGGTGGCAAACGCGCTGCTGCCCGCCACCGGACCCAGGCCGGGCAGCAGCGCGTTTGCCACCGCCTTCGCCGGCCTGATCGCCCTGTACATGCGCAACGAGACG
>DASRXO010000275.1:0-4240 GCA_035654095.1 Telluria sp. | reverse complement strand
GCCTGCAGCAGCAGGGTCGACTTGCCGATCCCCGGATCGCCGCCGATCAGCACCACCCCGCCCGGCACCAGGCCGCCGCCCAGCACCCGGTCGAATTCCTCGATGCCGGTGCCGAAGCGCGGCACGTCGATCGCCTCGATGTCGGCCAGCGTCAGCACCGGCGCGGTCTGCGCCAGGCTCTTGTGCTGCGGATGGCTCAGGCGGTTCAGGCCGGGCGCCTCGATGACGGTTTCGACCATCGTGTTCCACTGCTGGCAGGCGGCGCACTGGCCGGTCCATTTGCCGCTGCTGCCGCCGCAGTCGCTGCAGGTGTACTGGGTTTTCGCCTTAGCCATGGGTGCCCAGTTTGCCTTCCAGCACGCGCACCCGCGGGGCCAGCGCGCACATCAATTCATAGCCGATGGTGCCGGCCGCGTTGGCCACCTCGTCGATCGGCAGGCCGTCGCCCCACAGCACCACGCGGCTGCCGACGCGCGCATTGGGGATCGGCGACAGGTCGACCGTCATCATGTCCATCGACACCCGGCCCAGCAAGGTGGTGCGGACGCCGTCGACCAGCACCGGCGTGCCGTGCGGCGCGTGGCGCGGATAGCCGTCGGCATAGCCGCAGGCCACCACCCCCACCGTCATCGGCGCGCCGGCCTCGAAGCGGCTGCCGTAGCCCACGGTATCGCCGGCCTGCAGCTGCTGGATGCCGATGATCTCGCTGGCCAGGGTCATGCTCGGGCACAGCTTGTACTCGGCCGCGCTCTTGCCGCCCGGGCTGCCGCCATACAGCATGATGCCGGGCCGCACCCAATCGTCGGACAGCTCGGACGCCAGCTGCGCCTGCTGCAGCACCCCGCCCGAATTCGACAGGCTGCGCTGGCCCGGCAAGCCCTGGGCGCCGGCCTGGAAGCGCCGCACCTGCTCGCGGATGGTCAGGCGCGGGTGTTCGAGCTCGTCGGCGTTGGCGAAATGGGTCATCAGCGTGATGTCGCGGATGCCCGGGATCGCGCGCAGGCGGGCGTGCGCCGCGGCGTAGTCCTCGGGGCGGAAGCCGAGCCGGTTCATGCCGGTGTTCATTTTCAAGTGGACGTCGATCGGGTGGTACAGCTTGGTATATTCGAGCAACTTGATCTGCTCGATCGAATGGACCGTGCTGTTGAACTGGTGTTCGGCCAGCAGCGACACGTCGGCGGCGTCGAAGATCCCCTCGAGCAGCAGGATCGGCTTGGTCCAGCCCGCTGCGCGCAGGCGCACCGCGTTCTCGGTTTCGATCAGGGCCAGGCCGTCGGCGCCCGCGAAGCCGCGCATGCCGCGTTCCAGGCCGTGGCCGTAGGCGTTGGCCTTGACCACGGCCCACAGCTTGGCGCCGGGGGCGCAGGCGCGCGCGCGTCCCAGGTTATGCTGCATCGAATCGAGGTGGATGGTGGCGGTCAACGGCCGTGGCATAGGGTGTCGGTCAGGGATGGCGGAAGCCGCTATTTTACCGGACCCGGCCTGTTCCGGAGCGCTGATTTCTTGGTCCCCGGCGGCTTCCCATGGTATAAAGCAACCCACACATGTTTACCAGACTTCTCGAATGAATCGTGGTTTTTACACCATCATGGCGGCGCAGTTTTTTTCGTCGCTGGCAGACAACGCCTTGCTATTTGTGGCGATCGATCTGCTAACTTCCATGAAAGCCCCGGCATCGCTCACGCCGCTGTTGAAGCTCTCCTTCGTCCTGTTCTACGTCCTGCTGGCGGCGTTCGTGGGCGCCTTCGCCGATGCCCTGCCCAAGGGGCGGGTGATGTTCATCGCCAACCTGATCAAGGTGTTCGGCTGCGGCCTGATCTTCTTCAATGTGCACCCGCTGGTGGCGTATGCGGTGGTCGGCTTCGGCGCGGCGGTGTACTCGCCGGCCAAGTACGGGATTTTGACCGAGCTGCTGCCGCCCGAAAAGCTGGTGGCCGCGAATGGCTGGATCGAAGGCTTGACGGTGATGTCGATCATCCTCGGCACGGTGATGGGCGGCGCGCTGGTCAGCAGCCGCGCCTCGGCCTTCATGCTCGGCATCGACCTGCCGATCATCGACACCGGGATCGACACCCCGACCGAGGCGGCGCTGTGCGTGGTGATGTCGGTGTACGTGCTGGCCTCGCTGTTCAACCTGCGGATTCCGGACACCGGCGCGGTGTACGAAGACCAGGAACGCAATCCGATCAAGCTGATTACCGATTTCGCCAACTGTTCGGCCACGCTGTGGAAGGACAAGCTGGGCCAGATTTCGCTGGCGGTGACGACGCTGTTCTGGGGCGCCGGCGCGACCTTGCAGCTGATCGTGCTGAAGTGGGCCGAAAAGTCGCTGCACATGCCGTTCGACAAAGCCACCAGCCTGGTGGGCGTGGTGGCGCTCGGCGTGGCGCTGGGCGCGGCGGCCTCGGCGCGGATGGTGCCGCTGAAGAAATCGCTGACCGTGATCCCGCTCGGGATCGCGATGGGCGTGATCGTGATGTGCATGACGATGGTGCATTCGGTGCTGCTGGCCTATCCGCTGCTGATGCTGATCGGCGTGCTGTCGGGCTTTTTCGTGGTGCCGATGAACGCGCTGCTGCAGCACCGCGGCCACGTGCTGATGAGCGCGGGGCATTCGATCGCGGTGCAGAACTTCAACGAAAACCTGTCGATCCTGACCATGCTGGCGGTGTACGCCATCATGATCACGCTGAACCTCGACCTGAACGTGATCATCGTGCTGTTCGGCTCCTCGGTGGCCGGCGTCATGTACCTGATCATGAAGCGCCACGCCGCCAACCAGAAAGAGCACGACTCGCTGGCCCTGATTGGCGAGCACAAGCACTAACCCCCCCGATGGGGTCACATCTGACATTCGTACATTTTCGAAATGAAATGTCCGAATGTCAGATGTGACCCCATCCGCGATGCCAAACCCGGAAACCCTTTACTGACGGGCGCCGTGCCGCAGAGCCCGGCGATTTTCGGGCGAAAAAAGCCATGGGGTCGCGTCTGACATTCGGACATTTCACCGCGAAAATGTCCGAATGTCAGACGTGACCCCACGTTTTTGGGAAGCTTTTGTCAGCGGCGCAACGCGGCGCGGGCGCGCCAGTTGTCCGGGACGATGAAGCCGCGCTCCACCTCCTCCAGCACGCCGCCGCGTTCGCGCACGGCGGCCACCAGCACCGGCATCGGCGCGGTGTCGAATTGCGCGGCCAGTTGCGCCTGCAGTCCGGCCCGGTCCAGCATGCCGCCCGGCGACGCGCCCCTGAACGGCGCCAGCCACTCCAGCCTCGGCAGCACGACGAAGCGCTCGGCCGCCAGCGCGCCGACCTCGGCCAGCGCGCACCAGAATCCGCGGCAGTGCTGCGGCGCGATCCCGCTCATCGCCGCATACGCCCCGACCGGATAAAACAGCCAGCCCTTGACCAGCGCGCGCGCCCGCAGCACCGGCCGCGGCAGGATCGCCTGCGCCGCCGGATGCGACGCCAGCGCCAGCTGCTTGTCGACGATCTTGCGCATCTTGGCGCCCAGGCTGTCGGCCAGGTTGGGACCGACGAAGGTGTCGAAGCGCTCGCCCGCCTCCCCCTCAAGCAGGTAGAACTTGGTGGCGAACTCGATATGCTCGACGCCCTCCGGCCCCGCATCGAGCAGGAAATCGAACTCGCCGACCGTGTCGTTGCGGTTGGCGCGCACCTGCAGACCATGCGCCACCAATTGGCCATGTTCGCGGAAGTAGAAGGCCATCAGCTTTTCGGCGTACAGGCCGAGCCGCGTGTAGAGGCGCGCGCCGAGCGCGGCGTCGAGCGGCGCGGGGTCGGCATCGAGCGCGGCCAGCCAGCGCTCGACCGCCGGCGACACCGCGTCCAGCGACGCGATCTTGCCCTGCCAGTGAGGATCGTGCGGATCGAGTAAATCGGGCGCGTCGAGCAGCCACGCGAGCGCGCGCACATGCGGCCGCGTGAGGTGACCCCAGCGCTGCCCGAAGCGGGCCTGGAAGCTGTCAGCCCGGCCCGGCATCGGCCGCCATCGCGAGGCACAGGTCGGACCAGGCCAGCGCCTTGTCGGCACCGCGCCGCAGCAGTTCGCCCGGATGCAGGGTCGCGACCAGCGCCGCCCCGTTCAGCGCATGCACCTGGCCGCGCGTGCCGGCCAGCGGCTCCTGCAGCGGCTTGCCGAGCAAGGCGTTGGCGGCGATCTGGCCGAGCGTGACGACGGTGCCGGCGCCGCTCAGCGCCAGTTCGCGCTCGAGGTAGGG
>DASRXO010000274.1:0-4007 GCA_035654095.1 Telluria sp. | reverse complement strand
GCCGAAGTCGCCCGCGAACATCGGGCCGGCGTAGCTCATCGCACCGGTCCTGGCCATCAGGCCCATGTGGAAGGCGGTGACGTCGCTGAAGCCGCAGAAGATCTTGCCGCTGGCGGCCATCGCCTCGAAGTCGATCGACGGCAGCAGCCGGGTCAGGCCATACTGGCCGCGCAAGGCCATCACCACCTGCACCGCGGGGTCGGCGGCGGCGGCGTTCAGCTGCGCCAGGCGCGCCTCGTCGGTGCCGCCGAAGCGCTGGAAGATCGCGTCCGGGTCGTAGTAATTGTGGACCGTGCAGCCTTGCTCGCGCAGGCGTTCGATGCCGCGTTCGAGCGCGGCGCGATCGGCCGCATAGCCGCCCGGCGCAAAGATGGCGATGCCGATTTTTGGGATAGTCACTGTTTCTCGAAAAGCCGCGGAGTGGGATCGGGCGTCATCTTACCGTGCGCATGGGCGTCGATCAAGGCGACCAGCCGTTCGATCAGCTGCGGCGGCAAATCGTGGCCCATGCCTTCGATGACTTCGAGCCGCGCGCCGGGCACCTGGCGCGCGGTGTCGACGCCGCAGGCCAGCGGCACCAGCGGATCGGCCGCGCCGTGGATCACCAGCGTCGGCGCCCGGATGGTCTTGAGCAGCGCGCTGCGGCCGCCCGAGGCGGCGATCGCCACCATTTGCCGGATCACGCCGCCGGGGCTGACGCTGCGGTCGATCGAAGCCGCGATGCGTTCGCGCAGCTGGCGCTCGGGGATCGGATAGGCGGGGCTGCCGATGGTGCGAAAGGTATGCACCATGTGCTCGATCAGGCTGGCGCGGTCCTTGGGATTGACCGGGCGCCGCATCAGCACCTTGCGCGCCTCGCGGGTCGGTGCGGGCAGGCCGCGCCGGCCGCTGCTCGACATGATCGACACCAGGCTGGCCACCCGCTCGGGATGGCGCGCCGCGACGATCTGCGCGATCATGCCGCCCATCGACGCGCCCACCACGTGGGCGCGCGCGACGCCGAGCCGGGTCAGCACGCCGACCGCATCCTCGGCCATGTCGTCCAGCTTGTAGGCGCTGCGCAAGGGCCAGCGCAGCAGCGTTTTCAGGTAGGCCAGCGCCAGGTTGGGCACGCCCGCGTGGTCGAATTTGGTCGACAGGCCGATGTCGCGGTTGTCGAAGCGGATCACGTAGAAGCCCAGCTCGACCAGGCTGTCGACCAGATCGTCCGGCCACGCCGTGAGCTGCATGCCGAGGCCCATGATCAGCAGCAGCGGCGTGGCTTTCGGGTCGCCTGCGGTGTCGTAGGCGATGTCGATGCCGTTCGAGCGCAAGATAGCCATCGCCTCAGTAGAAGCCGAAGAAGGGGTTGGGCCAGGCGCTGCGCTTGGGGTCGAGGAACAGCAGCTTCTTGAGGCCGGTGTGGGCCGCGCGGTCGAAGCGCTGCCACTGGCCCTCGGGCTGGGCCAGGCGGTCGGCGATCGCGTACAGCGCGGTCGGGTTCATGCCCATGCCGACGTGGCTGGCGTGCACCTCGATGTTTTCGGACTGCGCGGTCTCCTGCTCCACGCTGCACTGCCAGGCGACCACGCCGTCGGTGCGGCTGAAGATGGAGGTGGTCGGCACCCGCGGCGACACCTTGAGCGCGGCGAAGCGGGCGGCGTCGATCTCTTTCTCGCCGGAGACCAGCTGGTAGACGCGCCAGGCATTGGTGGCCTTCGGGCTGCCGGTGAACGGCGCGCCGAGCGAGACCACCACGCGCACCGCGTCGGGCAGCATCTTGGCGATCTCGCGTGCATACACGCCGCCAAGGCTCCAGCCGACCAGGCTGACCTTGCGGCCATGCTCGGCATGCAGCTGCCTGACCTTCTCGACGCAGGCTGCGAGCACGCCGGGACGCGGCCCGACATTGAGCCCCTGCTCCCAGGCATAAGCGCGATAGCCGAGGCTCGAGAGGAAGCGGCGTATCACCAGCGTCGTGAGGTCGCCCGCGGCCAGGCCGGGGAACACCAGCACCGGATGGCCGTCGCCGGCCGGCGCCTTGCGCATGAAGGGATAGGCAGCGAGGGCAATCCCGAGCTCCCAGGGCGCGCGCATCTCCAGCGCGAGGCGGACCAGGCCGGGCGCGTGGTCGGCTTCTTCCGGCTGGATAACAGTCTGGCGTGACAAAACGGTCTCCTGTCGCCCTCGGTTAGCGATCTGGAATCAGCATACCATTTTTGGCGTGCAGCGGGCCCGGCGACACGCTACTCGGGTGTGCGGCGGGCGGCGGCCGCGGCGCTGCGGCGCTCGGCGAAGAAGGCTTTCAGCATGGCGCCGGCTTCCTCGGCCAGCACGCCGCCGACCACCTCGGTGTGGTGGTTCAATTCTTCCTGCTCGAACAGGTTGAGGATCGAGCCGCAGGCGCCGGTCTTCGGATCGAGCGCGCCGTACACCACGCGCGCCAGGCGCGCATGCATCATCGCGCCCGCACACATGGCGCAGGGTTCGAGCGTGACGTACAGCTCGCAGCCCGGCAGGCGATAGTTGCCGAGTTGTTCGGCGGCGGCGCGCAGGGCCATGATCTCGGCGTGCGCGGTCGGATCGTGGCGGCCGATCGGCTGGTTGAAGCCGGCCGCGATCACTTCGCCGTCCTTGACCACCACCGCGCCCACCGGCACCTCGCCCAGGGCCCATGCGTGGCGCGCCTGTTCCAGCGCCAGCAACATGAAGTCCTGGTCAGGCATCGGTGATCTCTGCCCAGCAGTTCGGGGTTTCGTGCAGCACCAGCTTGTGCAGGTGCAGGCCGGTGCCGTAGCGGTCTTTATACGCGGCCTTGAGGATGCCGAACGCGACTTGCGCGAGGTTCTCGACGGTCGGGATGCGGTCGATCACCACCGTCTTGTGGCCCGGCAGCGTGGCGAGGAAGTCGCGTACCTTGTCGTCCTTGTCGTAGACCAGGAAGGCATGGTCCCAGACGTCGACCAGATGCTGCTTGGCCAGCGCCTTGATGTCGGAAAAGTCCATGATCATGCCGTTGTCGGAGTTGCCTTCGACTTCGATCACGGCGCCGGTCAGGGTAATCTCAAGCGTGTAGCGGTGGCCGTGCAGGTTGCGGCACTGGCTCTTGTGGTCGGGAATCCGGTGGCCGGCGTCGAATTCGAGCTTGCGGGTAATCGTCAGCATTGCTTATGGTATCTGTAAAAGTTTATGGGTTTGCAGGCTCAGCTTCCACTTGGGATTGCGCTTGCAGGTGTCGATCGCCAGCCGGGTGTTGAATTCGGCCAGCGGGCCGTCCATCGGCTGCACGAAGAAATGCTCGAAGTCCAGCTGCTCATAGGCGCCCAGCTCCTGCGCCGCTTGCGGGATCACCACCTTGATTTCATTGCCTTTTTCGACCACCAGCGTGGCGCCCATCTTCGGGCTCACGCAAATCCAGTCGACGCCGGGCGGCACCGGCAGCGTGCCGTTGGTCTCGATCGCGATCTCGAAGCCGGCGCGGTGCATGGCGTCGATCAGCGCCGCGTCCAACTGCAGCAGCGGCTCGCCGCCGGTGAACACCACGTATTTGCTGGCCGTGTAGCTGGCCGGCCACAGGCTGTCGATCTGCGCCGCCAGCGCGTCGGCCTGCGCGAACTTGCCGCCGCGCTCGCCGTCGGTGCCGACGAAATCGGTGTCGCAAAACTGGCAGACGGCGCTGGCACGGTCGCTTTCGCGCCCGGTCCACAGGTTGCAGCCGGCAAAGCGGCAAAACACCGCCGGCCGCCCCGCCTGCGCGCCCTCGCCCTGCAAGGTGTAGAAAATTTCTTTGATGCTGTAAGTCACTGGAAACCTCAATCGTCAACCCTCCATTATAGCGCGGCCGGCGTGTTTGCCTCAAAAACAGGCATCCCCCGGCCCCTTGATGCCGCGTCGCAACGGAGTTGATATTGAACAATGCCCGGCGTCTGGGCGCGCGGTAAGTTCAGCCCTAGTCGCGTAGGAATCTCGGAAGGGTTGCCATGAAGAGCATGAAAAAAAGCCTCCTCCTCGGTATGCTGGCATGGCGC
>DASRXO010000273.1:0-2372 GCA_035654095.1 Telluria sp. | reverse complement strand
TCGGGGTCGAAGCCGACGTGCTGCGCGTCGCGGTATTTGTGGGTGCGCGCCAGCGCCTCCCTGAGCGCGCTTTGCGAGAAAATCTCCTGGAAGCCGATGACGTCGGCGTCGAGCAAATCGATCTGGCGCGCGGTCCAATCGATCTTCGCCTCGTATTCCTCCGGCGTGGACGGCAGCAGGTTGTCGTACAGTTTCACGCCGGGGGGCGCGAGGTTGAACACGTTGAAGGTGGCAAAGCGAATTTCTTGCTGCATAATAAGAAACTCCTCATTGAATGTTTAGCGTATCACGGCCATGGCCAAGAAAGAGCATATTTCAGAAACCCCTGCGACGCAGTTCCTGCGCCAGCATGGCGTCGTGTTTACCGAACATCCCTACGACTACGAAGAGCATGGCGGCACCGCGGTGTCGGCGCGCGCGCTCGGGGTCGACGAGTACAGTGTCGTCAAGACCCTGGTCATGGAAGACGAGTCGCGCAAGCCGCTGATCGTCCTGATGCACGGCGATTGCAAGGTCTCGACCAAGCAGCTGGCACGCCAGGCCGGCTGCAAGAAGATCGAGCCGTGCAAGCCCGAGGTGGCCAACCGCCACACCGGCTTCCTGGTCGGCGGCACTAGCCCGTTCGGCACCAGGAAGGTCATGCCGGTGTATGTGGAAAAGACCATCCTCGACCTGCCGCGGATTTACATCAACGGTGGCCGCCGCGGCTACCTGGTCGGCATGCCGCCGCACGAGTTGACCCGCTTGCTCGACATGCACATCGTCGAGGTGGCATTAAAGTAGCGTCGAGGGCGTAGATGCCGGCGCAACGACTGCTAACCGGGCGCTGGCAGCGTCATGGCTTCGGTGCGCAGGAAGGCCTCGCGGATGTCGGCACGCAGTTGCCCGTCGTCCCATGGCTTCGCGATGAACTTGAAGATGGCGCCGCGGTTGACGGAGTCGGTCACTGTCTGCAAATCGGTATAGCCGGATAGCATCATCCTGACGGTGTCCGGATACAGTTCAAACGCCCGGCCCAGGAAATCGGCACCGCACATGCCGGGCATGCGCTGGTCCGACAGGATCACCTGGACGCGATGGCAGGCCAGGATGTCGAGCGCCTGTTCGCCGCTGCCCGCGGCGAGGATACGATAGCCTTCGCGGCGCAGCATGCGCTGCAGCGCGCCAAGGATGTTGGGTTCGTCGTCCACAATCAGCAAGGTGCGGCACTGGTCCTCGCACAGCTCGGGCAGGTCGATGCGGGCGCCCGTGGCCAGCATGGCCGTCATTTCCGCCGCTGGCATCGGGCGCGAGAAGTAGTAGCCCTGGATCTCATCGCAGCGGTACTGGCGCAGCAGGTTGGCCTGGCCGGCGGTCTCTACGCCCTCCGCGATCACCGTCAGCCGCAGGTTGTGGGCGAGGTCGATGATGGAACGGCAGATCGCCGCGTCGTCCGGGACGGTCGTCATATTGCGGACGAACGACTGGTCGATTTTCAAGTGGTCAATCGGCAGTTCGCGCAAACGGCTCAAGGAAGAATGCCCGGTCCCAAAGTCGTCGAGCGACAGGACGATGCCGATGGCCTTGAGGGCGTTCAGCTTGATCACCGCGTCGTCGATGTTGTCGATCACCGTCGACTCGGTAATCTCCAGGCCGAGCGCAGAGGGGGCCAGCCCGAACTCATTGAGGGCGGCACGGACATCTCGGACCAATTCCGGCTCCCGGAACTGGCGCGGCGACAAATTGACCGCCACCACCAGCGGCGCCAAGCCGGCATCGAGCCAGGCGCGCAACTGGCGGCAGACCTCGCGCAGCACCCAGGCCCCCAAGGGAACGATGAGGCCGGACATCTCCGCCAGCGGGATGAAATCGGCAGGCGACACCATGCCCCGCACCGGATGCTGCCAGCGCACCAGCGCCTCCGCACCGGCGATGCCGCCGTCGGACAGCAAGGCGCGCGGCTGGTAATGGACGCGCAATTCGCCTTCCTCGATCGCCCTGCGCAAGTCGGCCTCGAGCGAAAATACGCTGTGCCCGTGTTCCTTCATTTCCGGCGCATAGCAGCGCATGCGGTTGCCGCCCATGGCCTGCGCGCATGTCATCGCGGCGTCCGCCGCCACCAGCAGGTCGTACGCGCTGCCGTTGTCGCGGGGGTAGATGCTGGCGCCAATGCTCGCCGTGGTCACGATCTCGGCGCCGTCGATCTCGCAGGGCAGCCCGGCCGCCGCCAGCAACTTCGCCGCGACGCGTTCGACCACGTCCAAGCCGGAAATGTTCGGCAAGATGATCGCGAATTCGTCGCCCATGAAGCGGGCGAAAATGTCGCCGTCGCGCAACACGCGGCCCAGCGCACCGGCCGCATGGCGCAGCAGCGCGTTGCCGGTTTCGTGCCC
>DASRXO010000272.1:0-13206 GCA_035654095.1 Telluria sp. | reverse complement strand
GCCGGCGTCGACGTCGCCTTCGGCCACGATTGCGCGATGGACCCGTGGTACAGCCTGGGCTCGGGCGACATGCTGGAAGTGGCGCATATGGGCCTGCACGTGGCGCAGATGACGGGGCAGGACGCGATGCACCAGTGCTTCCTGGCGGTGACCGAGACGCCGGCCCGCATCCTCGGCCTCGACGGCTACGGCCTGGCGCCCGGCTGCCATGCCGACCTGGTGCTGCTCGATGCCGGCGGCACGGTCGAGGCGATCCGCCTGCGCGCCGCGCGCCGCATGGTGATCCGGCGCGGGCAGGTGCTCAGCGAGTCGCCGCGCGCGGCCGCCCGCCTGGCGTTGGCGGGACGCCCGCCGTCGACCAATTTCCGCCTGATGCGTTAAGCGCAAGTCGCCCGCGCCGCCATATCGGTGGTAGACTTGCCTGCAATAGTTGTCGTTCGAATATTGCAACCAGCTGCCTGAGGCCCGTCGTGAAAGAGATCGAGATTCGTCCCGCCGCGGAAGCCGATTTGGAAGCCATCTGGGCCATCTTCCAGACCCACGTGAGCGCCGGCGAAACCTATCCGTTCGCGCCCGACACCCCCAAGCATGTGTGCTACGACTACTGGTTCGGCCCCGGCGTGTCGAGCTTCGTGGCGGTGATGGGCAGCGAGCGCCTGCTCGGCATGTACAAGCTGGTGCCCAACCAGCCCGCGCTCGGCGCCCACGTGGCCAACGCCTCCTACATGGTCGGTCCGGACGCGCAGGGCGTGGGCATCGGCCGCATGCTGGGCCAGCACAGCCTGGAGGAGGCGCGCCGCCAAGGCTATCTGGCGATGCAGTTCAACTACGTCGTCAGCACCAACACCTCGGCCGTGATGCTGTGGAAGCAGCTCGGCTTCAGCATCGTCGGCACCCTGCCCAAGGCATACCGCCACCGCCGGCTCGGCTATGTCGACGCCTACGTGATGTACCGCTTGCTCAGCGACCCCGCCGGCTGGCCCGGTGTCGGCGATTGAGCGCCGTGCGTATCCTCGACACCGAGCGCCTGGCCTTGCGCACCATTGCGCCGGACGATGCGCCGTTCTATCTCGCGCTGGTCAACGACCCGGCCTTCATTGTCTACATCGGCGACCGCGGCATCCGCACCCTCGACGCGGCGCGCGAAGCGATCGCCAACGGGCCGATGGCGATGCAGGCCGCGCTCGGCCACTCGCTGTACCTGGTGGAGCGCAAGGATGACGGCGCGCCGATCGGCATGTGCGGCCTGATCAAGCGCGACACGCTGGACGACGTCGACATCGGCTACGCCTTCCTGCCGCAGTACCGCGGCCACGGCTATGCGCGGGAGGCCGCCGCCGCCGTGTGCGCCTTGGCGCCCACGCTCGGCATCCGGCGCCTGCTGGCGATTACCTCGCCCGACAATGCCGGCTCGATCGCGCTGCTGCTCAAGCTCGGCCTGCGCTTCCAGCGGCTGGCCCATCTGACGCCCGACGACCCCGGCACCAATGTGTACGCGGCGGACTTGCCGGCGGCGGCCGCGGTGGCCTAGCAAACACCTCACTCAAGCGAAGGAACTGCCATGCAACTCGCAAACCTCAAGATCGCAGTGCGGCTGGCGCTGTTGGGCGGCTTCTTTTTCCTGGCGCTGGCGGTGGTCGGTATCGGCGGCTGGCGCGCCTTGGGCGCGACCAACGCCAAGGCCGCGCTGGCGATGGACCACGCGGGCATGCTGACCGATGCGGTCGATGCGGCGCGCAGCGCCCAGGTCGAATTCAAGATCCAGGTACAGGAATGGAAGAACATCCTGCTGCGCGGGAACGAGCCGGCCCAACTGGCGAAGTACACGGACTCGTTCAAGAAAAGCGCCGAGAGCACCAACGTCGAGCTGAAAAAAGTCACCGGCCTGCTGACCCGCCTGGGCCTGGACACGCCGCTGGTTGGCGAGGCGCTGGTGGCCCACGATGAACTGGGCCGCAACTACCTCGTGGCCCTGCAAAAATACGATAGCGCCAACCCGGAGAGCGCCAAGCTGGTCGACGGCCTGGTCAAGGGCATGGACCGGGCGCCGACCAAGAAGATCGACGACATCGTCGCCTACATCCAGCAGCAGTCGACCGCCTTGACGGCGAAGATGAACCGCGAGCGGGACCAGGCGCAGCGTGACGCCAGCCTGGGCCTGGCCGGTGTGGTGCTGGCGACGGTGCTGATCGGCGCCGCGATCATGCTATGGCTCGCGCGCAGCATCACCACGCCGCTCAACGACGCGGTGGCGATCGCGCGGACGGTGGCCAGCGGCGACCTGTCGACCCATATCGAGGTGCGCGGCAGCGACGAAATCGGCACCTTGCTCGCATCGCTCAAGGACATGCACGACAAGCTGGCCGAGATCGTCGGCAAGGTGCGCGCGGGGACCGACGCCATCGCCTGCGCCTCGGCCGAGATCGCGCAGGGCAACCAGGACCTGTCGGCGCGCACCGAGGAGCAGGCCAGTTCGCTCGAGGAGACCGCGTCCTCGATGGAGGAACTGACCGGCACCGTCAGGCAGAACAGCGAGAATGCAAGCAAGGCCAGCAAGCTGGCGGGCGCCGCATCGGCGGTGGCGGTGCGCGGCGGCGACGCGGTGAACCAGATGATTGACACCATGGGCTCGATCAACGCGTCGTCGAAGAAGATCGTCGACATCATCGGCGTGATCGACGGGATCGCGTTCCAGACCAATATCCTGGCGCTGAATGCGGCGGTGGAGGCGGCGCGCGCCGGCGAGCAGGGACGCGGTTTCGCGGTGGTGGCGGCGGAAGTGCGTAACCTCGCGCAGCGTTCGGCCGCCGCGGCCAAGGAGATCAAGGCGCTGATCGGCGACTCGGTCGAGAAGGTGGAGATCGGCAGCAAACTGGTGGGCCAGGCCGGCAGCACGATGGATGACGTGGTGGCCAGCGTGCAGCGGGTGACCGCGATCATCGCCGAGATCGCGGTGGCCAGCGGCGAGCAAAATGTGGGCATCGACCAGATCAACAACGCGATCGCGCAGATGGACGCGGTGACCCAGCAGAATGCCGCACTGGTCGAGGAGGCCGCCGCCGCGGCCGAGACGATGCAGCAGCAGGCGCAGAGCCTCGCGCAGGCGGTCAGCGTATTCAAGATCGCCGCGCGCCAGGCGGCGCCGGCACCCGCGCCGCGCAAGGCGTCCGCGCGCCCGGCCTTTCGTTCGCCGGCGCGGGCCGTGCGCCTGGCCAGCGCCAAGCTCGACAAGCCGATGGCCGCGGTGAGCGCCGACTGGGAGGAGTTCTAGGCGCGCAGCTGCCCTCAGTACTTCGTGCTCCCCCACGGGAAAAACCACAGCAGCGGCTTCTCGACGCGTGCGGCCCACGACTTTTCGTCGTGGCTGCCGCCATCGGCCAGGTAGAAATACAGGTCCACGTCCTGCTTGTAGCCCTGCGCCGCCAGCGCGTCGCGCATCTGGCTGGTCTCCTCGATGCCGTCGTTTTTGGTGCCCGCATCGATATAGAACTTGACTGGCATGCGCGCGGGCAGCTTGCTGACCACCTGCTTGTTATTCCACCAGAACGAGCTCGACATCCCGCCCGCTTTCGAAAACACGTCCGGGTGCCGCTGCGCGATGAGCACCGACGCCAGCCCGCCCAGCGACGAGCCCATGATCGCCGTGCTTTCCTTGCCCGGCAGCGTGCGCCAGGTCTTGTCGACATACGGCTTGACGGTGTCGACCACGAAGGCCTCGTAGGCGTCGAGCTTGCCGCCGCCGTACTTCGGATCGCAGCAGGGCGTGTACTCGGGAATGCGGTCCGGTGTGTTGTCGATGCCGACCACGATCACCTCGTCCATCGCGCCGGTCGCCACCAGCCGGTTCACGGTCTCGTCGACGCCCCACTCGACGCCGTATGCCGCGGTCTTCGCATCGAACAGGTTTTGGCCGTCGTGCATGTACAGCACCGGATAGCGCTTGGCCTTGTTTTCTTCGTAACTGGCGGGCAGGTAGATGCGCAGCGAGCGGCTGTTGTGCAGCTGCGGCGATTCGAATTTCGGCACGATGGTCAGCTTGCCGAACGGCGCGCCGAAGAAGGGGTAGATGTCGACCGTGCCGCCGGCCGCCAGCTTGTACACGCCGCCGCTCGACACCTTCTCGGCGCCCAGCGTCGGCTTCATCGTGACCTCGCCCAGCTCGTCGGGCCAGGTGTAGGTCCATACATTGCTGCCTTCAAGGAGGGCCGCCGGCACGCCCTTGGACCACGTCATCGGGCCCTTGTCGCCGCGGATGGCGATGCCCTCCTTGCCGGCGTCGTAATGCACACGCACGGTGGTGGCGCCGGCGACCTGGGCGAACAGGAGGGCCGCGAGCGCGCCGTATCGAAGCAAGGTCATACCTAATCCTTTGTGTCTGGAGCCTGCAAAATTCGCAAGCCGTAAATATCGAATCTGTTGGACGGTCCGTCCACGCCGCCCGCCGCGCTGAAGCTGCGATTGCTGTGCAGGTAGCTCATATTATAGAAATCCTCGAGCTCGAGCGTGTACACGCCCGCTTTCAGGCGCGCCGCGAGCGGAGTCGAATAGACGGTCGGCGTGTCGGCCTTCTCGATGCGCGCGTGCGGCAGTTGCACCACGCCTTGCGCGGCGACGCGGCCCGCCGCGTCTTTCACGACCAGCCATTTGACGCCGCCGCTGATGCCGAGGTTGATCTGGTTCGCGCCGTTGTGATAGCGGACTTGCAGGCGGTAGTTGCCGTCCTTCGGCAGGGCGATGCCGCCGACGCTGAAGCTGTCGCCCGGCTTGCCCCAATCCTTCAGGCGCGGCTGCGAGAAGCGCGGGTCCGGGCCGCTGGGCTGGATATTCGAGTGCACGCGCGCGTCGGTGACGGGAATCTCGATGCCGGCGTCGACGCAGGCCGAGGCGCTGTGGTGGCTGCGGTTGCCCGAGCCGGTGAACTGCGCCTCGGCGGCGTAGCAGGCGCCCGGCGTGCGGTCGGTCCAGCTGCCGGCCGGGAGGCCGGAGGCCGCCAGTGTGCCGTCGCGGTAGACCTTGTAGACCGTGCCGCCGCCGTTCTTGCCGGCGCCGATGTCGAAGCTCACCGCTCCCTCCGCGTCGCGCCGGAGCTTGGCGAGGTCCGGCTCGCGCGGGCCGAACACCGCGCTCGTTTCGGCATATGGGTCCGCGCTCACGCGACGTATGCCGCGCTCGCCTGCGATCAATGCGCCGAGGCGGATGTCGATCGTGCTGCCGTCGCCCAGTTGCGCCCATTTGATCGATGGCCCGGCCTTCGCGCCGTTCAGGCGGATGCTGTCGACGGCGTAGTAGCCGTCCGCCTGCGCCACCGGGGGCAGATGTATCCTGACCGCGATGCGCTTGCCGCGCAGCCGCAGCCGGTTCAAAGCGATCGACTCGCTGTTCGCGAACGCCTCGCGCCGCAGCCTGGCGGTGATGAAGGGACGCACGGCGATACCGTCCGCGCTGGCCGAGATGCCGAACACGTTCTCGATCACCATCCCCAGGTAGGCGCCGACGGACCACAGCTGGCGCTTCGAGTTGATGACCGGGCCGATCAGCGAGGGCTGCTGTTCGTCCAGCAGCAGCGGCTGGCCTGACAGCCATTCCAGGTTCTCCATGTTCGACAGGTTGAGGGCTGCGCCGCGCATCAGCGTAGCGTAGGCCGCGTCGGCTACGCTGACGTTGCCGGTCATGGCCGCCGCCTTCAGCCCGTACGCCGTCACGAAGGGCCAGATCGCGCGATTGTGATAGATCGGCATGCCTTGCTGCTGCGGATAGATCACCGGCGCGCCCATCGGCCCATGCGGATAGTGCGCGAGGATCTGACGCGCGCGCGCCGCATCGGCCACGCCGGTGACGATCGCCAGCGACTGTCCAAGCCAGTCGAACTTGTGCATCGGCGCGCCGTCGAAGTGCGCGGCGGTCAAGCTGCTGTACAGGCCTTCGTCTGCCAGCCACAATTTGGCGTTGATCGCTTTTTTCAGCTCGGCCGCCCATGCCGTGTATTTCCTGGCGAGGGCGGTGTCGCCATGCTCGCGCGCGAGCGATGCAGTCAGCGTCAGCGCCTTGTAGTGGGCCACGTTGGTCGACAGCGCCTTCGACGTCGCCATCGACGCCAGGTCGTTCGTGATCCACGCGGCGTAGCTCTGGTCGCGCCAGTCGAGGAAGGACTCCTCGCCCGTGTACAGGCCGTCCGCCTTGTCGAACGCGGCAAGGCGGTCGTTTTCGATGGTGTTGGCAAGCGCCTTCAGGGCGCGTGCGGCGAACGGCTTGCGCTCGGCCGCGGGCAGCATCTTGAGCACCTCCTCGGCCGCGAAGGCCCAGGTGACGCGATCGGTGCTGACTGGCCAGCTGCCGCCGCTGCCGGTGTCCTGCGCGACCTGCAGGCCGTCCGCGCTGCCCGCCACGGCGGCCGGCTTGACGATCCCGTCGCGGAAGGCGGACAGCTTGAACTCCAGCGAATTGCGCACGCGTTGCGGGTCCAGCAGCGCCAGGCCAAGGCCGGCCGCGTAGGACAGGTCGCGGGTCCAGACGTAGTGCCATTTCTCGCCGGTTTCGAAGCACTCGCAGGCGATCGGGCCGCCGCCGTTGTAGTTGCCGTCCTTGATCTCGCTGACCGAATCCTTCTTCATCTCCGCACCGGCCAGCGCGAACAGCGCATCGAACGCGAGGCTGCCGCTGCGGACCGACGGCAGCGCGTCCGACTCGGCGTAGTTCACGTACTGCGGTCCCGGATCGCGCAGCGGCATGGTGGTCGATTGGGCGTAGCTGCGCAGCGGCGCATCGGGATCCGCCGCCGAAAAGCGCGCGGTCTCCTGCTTGCCGTCGTAGGTGCCGAAGTTCAGCGCGGTCATGGCGCGGCCCGCGTGCGGGTCGACAACCGGTGCCGCCGGCGTATCCACGCGTGTCACGCGCAGCAGCGGCACCGCGGGGTTCGATACGTCCACGCGGAACACATAGGTCGCTGTCTGCTTGACGAACAGGTAGTCTTCCGGGCCCGGATGGGTGTCCATCCTGTAGTCGGCGCCCGGCGCGACGGTGACGCTGGCCGCCGGATCGATCACCCATTCGGCGCTCCAGTCCTTGTGGCCGACCTTGAAGGCGTGGTTGCCGGGGCTGATCAGGATCCGCGCCTCGTACAAGCCCTTGCCCTGGTAGCTCAGGACGTTGTCGGTACCCCAGCCATTGAAGGCGCCGCGGATGTACAGGTCCTTGGCCAGCGGACCGTCGCCGGCCCCGATCGCGGCGCTCGGAAGGAGGGCGGCTGCGAGCAGCCAATGCAGCGTGTTCACAGCTCCAGCACGATGACGGAACGGGCGGGTAGCTTCAACTCGGTCGCCAGCTCGTACTTTGCGCCGGTCAGCACATCGATGCCCGAGCTCACGCCCTGCAGCATCTCGTGGAAGCGCGCGGTCGGCAGCGACACCTCCTTCGCGTTCTTGTTGAAGGCGACCATCACCTTCTTCGCGCCGTCGTAGCGGAAGTAGACGTAGGTGTTGTTCTCGGCCCCGTAGTGCATCAGCTTCCCGCGATGGATCAGCGGCTGGCCCTTGCGCCAGTTGACCAGCTTCTTCACGAACGCTTGCGCCTCGCGCTGCTGCGCCGTCAAGCCTTCGCCGCTGAAACCATTGACCTTGTCGCCGGCCCAGCCGCCGGGAAAATCGCGGCGGTAGGTCGCATCGTCGCGGCCCTTGGTCGCGCTGGTCATCAGCAGCTCGGTCCCGGAATAGAATTGCGGAATGCGCGGCATCGTCATCACGAACACCAGGTCCATCTTGTAGAGGTCGAAGTCCTCGCCCACCACGCTGAACAGGCGCGGCATGTCGTGGTTCCCTTCGAACAGCACCAGCCTGGCGGGATCCGGATACAGGTAATCGAGCGACAGCGTTTCGTACACGTTGTCGAATCCGTCCCTGCCGTCCTTGTCGGCCAGCGCGCTACGCATCGCCTCCGTCATCGGGAAGTCCATCAGGCTCGGAAGGTAGGTTTGGTAACCGTCGAAATTGAGTTTGCCGCGCTGCCAGTGCGAGACGATGGGCGGACGCAGGCTCCACTCTTCGCCGACCATGTTCAGGTTCGGATACTCGTCCATCAGGCGGCGCGTGTATTGCGTCAGGAATTTGCCGTCCGAGTAGCCGTAGGTGTCGATCCGCAGTCCGGACAGGCCCGCGTACTCGATCCACCAGATATGGTTTTGAATGAGGTAAGTCGCCACCAGCGGGTTGGTCTGGTTCAGGTCGGGCATCCCGGCGGAGAACCAGCCCTGCGTGAAGTTCTTCTTGTCCTCTTCCGACGCGTACTTGTCCTGCACCGACACCCGATGGTGCGCGGTCGGCACGAATTTTCCGCCGTAGTTGATCCAGTCCGGGGTCGGCATGTCCTTCATCCACCAGTGCTGAAGGCCGATATGCGACAGCACCACGTCCTGGATCACGCCGATGCCGCGCTTGCGGGCCTCGGCCGTCAGCCGCTTGAAGTCCTCGTTGCTGCCGTAGCGCGCATCGATCTTGTAATGGTTGGTGGCCGCGTAGCCGTGGTAGGAGTAGGCCGGCATGTCGTTCTCCACCAGCGGCGTCGGCCACAGCTGCGTGAAACCCATGGCGGCGATGTAGTCGAGGTGGTCGATGATGCCCTGGATGTCGCCGCCATGGCGGCCGCCGCCGCCGGCGCGGTCAAGCCTGTCGGCCATGCCGGCGATGCTGTCGTTGGACGGATCGCCGTTCGCGAAGCGGTCCGGCATGAGTTCATAGATCGCGTCGTTGCTGTCGAAGCCCTTGCGCTGGGCCGAGCCGCGTTCGCGCGCCATCAACTGGTAGTTGTATTTGATGCGCTGGGCGCCGCGCTGGAACACGATGTCGAATGTGCCTGGCGCGGCGTGGTCCGAAATGAGCAGGTCGATGAACAGATAGTTCTTGTTCTGGACGCGCTTGATGCCCGCAATTCGCACCCCCGGATAGGCGATCGCCGGCTCGAGGTCGGCGATGTGCGGGCCGTGCACCATCAGCTGCAGCGTCTTGTCGTGCATGCCCACCCACCACGACGGCGGCTCCATGTGTTCGATACGGTAGTCCTGCGCCCGGGCGCCGGAGGCGGCCAGCAGCAGACCGGCGAAGATTGTCGCGATCAGTTTTTTCATCAATGGTCCTGTGAGATGCGCTGTTCCGTCACGGGGTCGAACAACACCGCCTTCGACAAGTCGAAGGCGAGCGTCATCGGACGGCCGGGCAGGGCGGCCGAGCGCGGGTGGGTGCGGCAGGTGGCGCGAACGCCATTGAAAAGGGCGAACACCAGCGTGTCCGGGCCGGTCGGCTCGGTCATCTCGATGGTGCATTCGAGCTCGGTCGGATGGTAGCTGGCCGAGCTGGCGCCGGCGCGCGCGCTGTCGGCGTCGGTGATGTGCTCGGGGCGGATGCCGAGGATGACGTCGCGGCCTGCGGCGGCCAACGGCGCCAGTGCGGGCGGCAGCGGCAGCATCGCGGTGCGGCCGCCGTGTTCGAGCGCGAAGCCGTCCGCGGTCAGCCGGCCGCGCAGGAAGTTCATCGACGGCGAGCCGATGAAGCCGGCCACGAACAGGTTGGCCGGATTGTCGTAGATGTCCTGCGGGCTGCCGAACTGCTGGACCACGCCGTCCTTCATCACCGCGATCTTGTCGCCGAGGGTCATCGCCTCGATCTGGTCGTGGGTGACGTAGACGATGGTGCTGCCGAGGCGCTGGTGCAGCAGCTTGATCTCGGCGCGCATCTCGACGCGCAGCTTGGCGTCGAGATTGGACAGCGGCTCGTCGAACAGGAACAGCGCCGGATCGCGCGCGATGGCGCGGCCCATCGCCACCCGCTGGCGCTGGCCGCCGGACAGCATGGCCGGCTTGCGGTCCAGCAGATGGGTCATCTGCAAGGTCTCGGCGACGCGTTCGACGATCGCCTTCTGTTCGCCCTTCGGCACCTTGCGGATGCCGAGGCCGAACGAGATATTCTCGCGCACCGTCATGGTCGGGTACAGTGCGTAGGACTGGAACACCATCGCGATGTCGCGCGACTTGGGCGGCACGTGGTTGACCACCTTCCCGCCGATCAGGACCTCGCCGTCGGTCACCGGCTCCAGGCCTGCGATCATGTTCAGCAGGGTGGACTTGCCGCAGCCCGAGCCGCCCACCAGGATCAGGAACTCGCCGTCGGCGATCTCGAGGTCGATGCCCTTGAGGACCTCGGCGCCGTTGGGGTAGACCTTGCGTACTTTACGTATCGATAAACTCGCCATTTCTGCCTTCTACGATTAGCCTTTGACCGCGCCGGCAGTGAGCCCGCGCACGAAGTATTTGCCGGCCACGAGGTACAGGACCAGCGTCGGCAGCGCGGCGATGATCGCGGCGGCCATGTCGACGTTGTATTCCTTGACGCCGGTGGAGGTGTTGACCAGGTTGTTCAGCGCCACCGTGACCGGCTGCGCGTCCGAGCCGCCGAACACCACGCCGAACAGGAAGTCGTTCCAGATCTGGGTGAACTGCCAGATGAAGCAGACCATGAAGATCGGCAGCGAGAGCGGGAAGATGATCTTCCGGTAGATCAGGAAGAAGCCGGCGCCGTCGATGCGCGCGGCCTTGATCAATTCCTCGGGCACGGTCACGTAGTAATTACGGAAGAACATGGTGGTGAACGCGAGGCCGTAGACGATGTGGACGAAGGCCAGGCCGGCGGTGGTGTTGGCCATCTCCGCCATGCCGAGCAGGCGCGCCATCGGCAGGATCACGACCTGGAAGGGGATGAAGCAGCCGACCATCAGCGCGGTGAACACGATCTCGGACCCGCGGAAGCGCCAGTGCGCCAGCACGTAGCCGTTGATCGAGCCGATCGCGGTGGAGATCAGCACCGCCGGTATCGCCATCTTCACCGAGTTCCAGAAGTAGGGCGCGAGGCCGTCGCACTGGGCGCCGGTGCAGGCGCCGGCCCAGGCCTTGGCCCATGCGGCGGCGCTGGGCGCGGCGGGCAGGCCGAGCAGGTTCCCGGCGCGGATCTCGTCGAGCGACTTGAAGGAGGTGACCAGCATCACGTACAGCGGCATCAGGTAGTACAGCGCGCACAGCGCCAGCAGCAGGTAGAGCGCGGCGCGGCCGAAGGTGAGCTTAGCGGCCATGGCGCGTGCCTTTGGTCTCGAGGTACATCATCGGCACCAGCACCGCCATGATCGTCGCCAGCATCATCATGGCCGACGCCGCGCCCAGGCCCAGCTGGCCGCGCGAGAACGCGTACTGGTACATGAACACGGCCGGCACGGTGGACGAGGTGCCGGGGCCGCCGGCGGTCAGCGCCATCACCAGGTCGAAGCTCTTGATCGCGATGTGGGCGAGGATCAGGAACACGCTGAAGAACACCGGCCGCAGCGAGGGGATGACGATGCGGCGGTAGATGGTCGGCAGGCTGGCGCCGTCGACCTGCGCGGCCTTGATGATGCTGTCGTCGATGCCGCGCAGGCCGGCCAGGAACAGCGCCATCACGAAGCCCGACGATTGCCAGACGCCGGCGATGACGACGGTGTAGATCGCCATGTCGGGGTTGATCAGCCAGTCGAAGGTGAAGTCGGGGAAGCCCCAGCCGCGCACCATGTGCTCGAGGCCGAGGCCGGGGTTGAGGATCCACTTCCAGGCCGCGCCGGTGACGATGAAGGACAGCGCCATCGGATACAGGTAGATCGCGCGCAGCGCGCCTTCGAGGCGGATTTTCTGGTCGAGGAAGATCGCCAGCAGCAGGCCGAGTGCGAGGCAGAACAGCACGAACAGCGCGCCGAAGATGCCGAGGTTGGCGGCCGCGGTCCACCAGCGCTCGAGATCGAACAGCTCGGCGTACTGGCCGAAGCCGGCGTACTCGTAATTGGGCATCAGGCGCGATTCGGTCAGCGACAGGAAGCCGGTGAGCGCGATGAAGCCGTAGACGAACAGCAGCGACGCGACGATCGTCGGCGACAACACAAGACGCGGCAGCCAGCGGTCGGCAAGGGTCGATAATGACGGCAAGATATTTCTCCAACCGGTGGGGTCACATCTGACATTCGGACATTTTAAATAGGGTCAGAGTCGAATTAATTCGAGACTCATGAATTGATTCGACTCTGACCCTATTTAAAATGTCCGAATGTCAGATGTGACCCCACCGGGTAAGGCAACATTTTTATTTGGTCTTGGCAGCTTTGGCGAGGGCGGCGACCGCGTCTTTCGACGTCATGGTCGAGTTCATGAAGCGCGCGATCACGTCCATGATCGCGCCCTGCGCCGCCGAGCCCACCGCCATGTTGTGCGCCATGCTCGGCAGGAAGGCGCCGGCCTTGCTGCTGGCGTCCATGTCGGCCATCGATTGCTGCGCGCAGCTGTCGAACCTGGCCTTCGAGACGCCCGCGCGCACCGGGATCGAGCCCTTGTTCAGGTTGAACACTTCCTGGAACTCGGGACTCATGATCGCACTCGCCAAGGCCAGCTGCGCCTTCTGCTCGTCCGGCTTTTTCATCTTGAACATCAGCATCGAGTCGATGTTGAAGGTGTAGGCCTTGTCGGTGCCCGGCGCCGGCAGGCACAGGTAGTCGGCGCCCGGCTTCTTGCCGGCCGCGGTGAATTCGCCCTTGGCCCAGTCGCCCATGAACTGCATGCCGGCCTTGCCGTTGATGACCATCGCGGTCGCCAGGTTCCAGTCGCGGCCGGGGGCGTCGCGGTCGATGTAGGTCTTGATCCGGCCCAGCGTGTCGAAGGTCTTGAGCATGGTCGGGCCGGTCAGCGTGGCCTGGTCGAGCTGCACCAGCGCCTTTTTATAGAACTCGGGCCCGCCCACGCCCAGCGCCACCGATTCGAAAATCGTGCTGTCCTGCCACGGCTGGCCGCCGTGCGCGACCGCGATCATGCCGGCGGCCTTGATCTTGTCGGCCGCGGCGAAGAATTCGTCGAGCGTCGCGGGCGCCTTGGCCCCGGCCTTTTTCAACACCGCGGGATTGACCCACAGCCAGTTGACGCGATGCACATTGACCGGCGCGGCCACGTAGTTGCCCTTGTACTTCATGATGCCGGTGACGGCCGGCGGCAACAGGCTGTCCCATTTCTCGGCCACGGCCACCGCGTCGATGTTGTATGTTCGTTGCTGTGAAACAGCATACTATGGATTGCCGAAAGCATCAAACGGCGTGGGCTAGTTTTAGTACAGAGCCGGCGCGAGGCGAGGCGCGCTCCGACATTCGGCGAGCCGTGCCCGC
>DASRXO010000271.1:0-2836 GCA_035654095.1 Telluria sp. | reverse complement strand
GGCGCTTGACGCCGGTGCTGACGAATTCGGTGGCGCTGGTCTGCACCGCGATGGCCGGGGTCCAGTTGTAGTTGGCGCCGAGCGTCAGCGGCAGCGCCTTCATGCGGTAGTCGACTCCGAGGTTGGCGGTCTGCGTGGGCTGCTGGTCGATCGTGTTGTTGGGACCCTGGATGCCGTCCACGCGCGACCAGAAGTGGCTGTAGTTGGAGCGGAAGTCGATATTCGGCGCATCCGGCATCAGCTCCACCAGCTGGAACTTGGCTTCCAGCTCGACGCCGCTGGTGCGCGCATGGTCGATGTTGATCGGGGTCGAGACCCAGCGGTTGCCGTCGCTGGCCAGCTGGATGGTCTGGCGCCGCATCAGGTTATCGATGTCGCGCAGGAAGCCGCCGGCCGACAGGATGCCGCTGCGGCCCAGGTAGTGCTCGTAGGCGAAGTCGAGGCCCTTGGCCAGCTCCGGCTTGAGGTTGGGATTGCCCATGCGGTCAGGGCGGATCTGCGAGTTATCGGTCGAGAAGCTGGGCGTGGCGATCAAGTCGTTGAGCGCCGGCGCGCGGTAGCTGTGGGTCGCGCTGAACCGCACCTGGTCCTTCGCGTGGCCGGGAATCCGGTACACCACGTGGAACACCGGACTCCACACCCGGCTGGTGTTGCTCACGTCGTTCGCGCTGGCGGTGCTGGTGGTGCGGATGCCTTCCCAGCGCAGGCCGAGGTTGACCGCCCATTGCGGCGTGATGTCCCACTCGTCCTGCACGAAGCCGGCGAAGCGGCGGGTGTCGGCGGTCAGGCTGGCGCCGGAATCGTCGAATTCCGCGGTGCCGTCGTCGAGCGCCACGTGCTCCTGCACGCGGTGGCTGGTTTCCACTTCCCAGCCGGCGGCCAGCTGGTGGCCCTGGCCGAGCGGCGCGCTGTACTTGCCGCCGGTGTTGAGGCTGTGGTCCTTGGTGGCGTCGGTGTCGACATAGCTCTTGAGCGGCGCGCCGGCCGCATCGAAGGTATTGCGCAGGGTCGCGCTGTCGGTATGGCCGCTGCCGAAGCCGAACTTGACGTCGATCTTGCCGCCGCCCTGGGTCCGGTGGGTCCAGTTGCCGAAGCCGCGCAGGAAGGTCGAGCTGGAGTTGGTGTCCGAGTCCTGGCGCGCATACACCGGGGCCAGGATGCCGGCCAGCTGGTCGACGTCGGTCTCGCCGCTGCCGCTGCTGCGGCTGCTGACCAGGAAAGGCTGGAAGTTCAGCAGGTCGCCATTGTCGAAGCGGTAGCTCACGCGCGACGACAAATGGACGCCGGTCGAATGGCGGTCGCTGGTGTCGGTCACGCGCTGGTCGTGCTCCAGCGTGCCGTCGGCGCGCTCGTCGAGGATGGTGGTGTTGCTCGCGTCATGCTGGCGGTTGGCGAACACCGAAGCATTCAGCAGCCAACTCAGATCGCCCGCCTTGCCGGGGATCGTGAGCGACACGTTCGGCCGGTGGCGCTCCTGTTCGACGGTGTCGCTCAGCTTGATCTCGCTGCTCTTTTGCTGGTAGCCCTCGCGCAGCACGATGTTGATGGTGCCGGCGATGGCTTGCGTGCTGTGCTCGGCCACCGTGCCGCGGATCACCTCGATGCGCTCGACCTGGTCGGGCGACAGCGATTCGAACGAGAAGCCCGGCGGCGGACGCTCGCCGTTGACCAGCATCTGGGTATAGCCGCTGCCCATGCCGCGCATGCGCACCGCACCGCCGCGTCCGGGCCGTCCGCCCATCACCACGCCCGGCAGGCGCTTGAGGATTTCGCCGAGGGTGGTGTCGCCGTTGCGGTCCAGCTCCTCGCGTCCGTAGATCAGTTTGGACGCGGTCGACATGCGGCGCAGATCGGTGTCGTTGGCGCGCGAGCCGGGTATTTCGATCTGTTTGAGCTTGCCGTCGCCGGCGACGGCCGGCCTGCCCTCGTCGCTGCGGGGCGTGAGATTGGAAGCGGGGACGACGTCTTGGGCGTGGGAGGGAGCGGCGAGTGCGGCCAGGCAGGCGAGCGAAATCAGTTTTTTCATAGGCTAATTAACAAGAAATTGGACGCATTCTAGCCCGCGGCGCATTGGCCGTATCGTCAATGCGACGCTTTTTACTTTACTTTACACAGTGCGCAACGCGAAAAAAAACCGGACTGCATGCAGTCCGGTTTGTATTGACGAAAGCTCGGGATCAGGTATTGAGCTGGGTGGCGTCGTCCAGTTTGTCCTTGTACGAATCGAAGATCTTGACCAGCGCGTCGCGCATCGCGAACTTCGGCGACCAGCCCAGTTCGGACATGGTGCTGTCGATCTTCGGCACGCGGTTCTGCACGTCCTGGTAGCCGGCGCCGTAGTAGCCGGCGGAGGTGGTCTCGACCAGCTTGACCTGCTTGGCGGTGTCGCGGTACTCGGGGTACTCGGCGGCCAGGTCGAGCATCATGCCAGCCAGTTCCTTGATCGAGTAGTTATTGGTCGGGTTGCCGATGTTGTAGATCTTGCCGGTGGCGATACCGCCCTGGTTGGCGATGATGCGCACCAGCGCGTCGATGCCGTCGTCGACGTAGGTGAACGAACGCTTTTGCAGGCCGCCGTCGACCAGCTGGATGTTCTCGCCGCGCACGATGTGGCCGAGGAACTGGGTCAGCACGCGCGACGAGCCTTCCTTCGGCGTGTGGATCGAATCGAGGCCGGCGCCGATCCAGTTAAATGGACGGAATAGCGTGAAGTTCAGGCCTTCCATGCCGTAGCCCCAGATCACGCGGTCCATCAGCTGCTTGGAGCAGGCGTAGATCCAGCGCGACTTGTTGATCGGGCCGTAGACCAGGTTCGAGTTCTCGGGATCGAACTCGG
>DASRXO010000270.1:0-6289 GCA_035654095.1 Telluria sp. | reverse complement strand
CTGCTGCGTTCGGCGCTCGACATCAGTCTGTTCGCCAACAAGCTTGGTCTGAAACTCATCGCCGCGCGCGGCGCCGTCAAGATGCAAGCGCAGGACGACGCCATGGAGCTGCTGGCCAAGAAAGTGATGGAGCTGATCAGCACTACCGACTGGATCAACATCAAGGCCAAACAAGGCGTGCGCATCTACGGCGGCGGCAGCGAACTGGAAATCAGCGCCGCGGGCATCAAGGGCTACACGTCGGGCAAGCACGAGATGTACGCGGCCGATCACCAGACCTTTCCCGGACAGGACAGGCCATTGCAGTTCCCCGAGTCATTACCGTCTCATGAGGTATGCCTGCCGTGCATGCTCAAATCCGCGAAGGGCAACTCGGCACTCGTGGAGGCGAAATGACCGCCCAAGCGCAAACGACGACATCGTTCTTGCTGATCGATGGCTCCCTGCTCGCCGCCGCGGACATCCCCGTGCCTGCTCCGGATGATCGTCCCGCGTGGCTGACGCAGGTCTACGATGACCGAGCGGCGGCCGTGAGTCCGCTCCTGATCGACATCGACGCCGCGCAAGCGACCGGAGCCTGCGCGCAGATGATGGCCCTGGCGAACGCCCTGCATCCCCAGTTGCACGCCTCCCTCATCGACACGACGCTGTCTCACGCCGAACTGACGCACCACCTGCGCCATTTCATCATGATCGGAACCGCGGACAAGAATGCGTACACGCTGCGCTTCGCGGACTGTACCGTCTTGCCTATCCTGGCGACGGTCTTTACGCCCGAGCAATGGGCGGCCCTTGTCAGCCCGATCGCGCACTGGTGTGTGCATGGGCGCGACGGCGCGCTGCTCGCGCTGCCGCAGGCGGATGGCGCGTTGACCCTATCGCCGCCGCTCGTGCTGACGGACGATCAACTGTACGCGCTCGCCGAAGCGGCGGCACCCAGCGTGATGCTGGCGCATATCCGCGGCATGCGCCATGGTGCGGCGTTGCCCGGCAGCGCCGCCGACCAGCATCGCTGGGCCAACGACGCGCGCGATCTGTGGCGCGGCGCCGGCAATGCCGATGACATCGTGCTCCGATGGCTCACGAGCGCAGCGCTGGACACGTACGGCGAAGTATTGCGGCTGCGAGGCCTGCCGGCCTTGCTGGCAAGCGCGGACCGCGGCGCGATTCGCGACGGGCTACTGGCAGCGGTTGGCGACCATCGCGACGAGCCGGAACGCAGGCCGCAATGAAATCGGGGCAATTGCGCGCGGCCGCTGGACTTCATTATTTGCCAGCGGCACCCAGTGCGGCTCACATGAATGCGGCGGCCAGCAGCGTCACGCCGGCGCACAGCAGCAGCACATCGAGGATATGCCGGAATACGTGCACGCTCATACGCTGCACCAGCGCCTTGCCGGCGAAGGAACCGGCCATGACGGATGAGCCGATAATCAGGCCCTGGACCAGCGCCGGCGCCGGCAGCGCGCCGAGCTCGCGGAAGGTCGCCACCTTGCTGGCCATCAGCAGTAGCGAACTGGCCGCCTCGGTCGAGATGAAAGCGCCCCTGATCAGGCCATAAGCGGTAAAGGCGGGCACGCTGAGCGGCCCGGTCGAGAGGACGATGCCGGTGATGTAGCCGATGACGCCACCGGCCAGCGCAAGCTGCCACAGCCGCAGGTGCAGGCGGTAGGCCTCCAGATGGCGCCGCAGCGGGATCATGCACAAGAAGAAAAGGCCGAGCGCCACGTCGATCAGGTGCGCCGGCAAGACCAGCAAGGTGCCGGCGCCTAGCGCGGCGGCCGGCACGCCGGTGGCGGAATAGGCGGCGCAGGCGCGCCAGTCGATTTCGCGCCACCACAGCATCGCCTTGGCGACGTTCGACATCAGGGCGGCGATGGCCATGATGGGCACCGCCTGTTTCGGGCCGAACTGGACCACCAGGATGGGCAGCAGGATGATCGAGGCGCCGGTGCCGATCACCCCGCTCAGCGCGCCCGCCGCGAGACCGATGATGAGGACAAAGGCATACGCCATCATGGTCCTGTCCTTGCAATACCACAGCGCATGCCTGCTCTCGTTTTTGTGACGAATGCCGCAAGTATAGGGCAGCGGGCGGAAATACTCCGACCTCACCACAACGGGCCCGAATGACAAGTACGAGCCAGGGAATTCCGGGAAACGACCATTCTTGAAAGCGGGCGTGTCGTTGGCGGCGAATTGTTCACGGCCGCAATTAGCCGTTGATGAGCAGCCTTCTTTCCTCCTGGCAGTGCAATTATGTCAAGCATCAGGAATTCTTGACATGGTAGAACGATCGTTCTACCATGTCGAATATGGACGATATCTCTGTCACTCAAACGAAAAGAAAACTGCTGGATGCAACCGAACGCTTGATCTATGCGGGCGGCATCTGCGCAACCGGAATGGATCTGATCGTTAAGTCTTCCGGCGTCGCGAGAAAGAGCATTTACCGCTATTTCGGCACCAAGGATGAACTGGTCGCCGAGGCATTGAGGGAACGCGATAAACGCTGGATGCGCTGGTTCATTGAAGAATGCCGTCGGGCCGACACGCCGGTCGGACGATTGCTCGCCACGTTCGACGCATTGGAACAGTGGTTTTTTACGCCGGATTTCAGAGGTTGCGCATTCATCAACGCAGCCGGTGAGATTGGCGACGCGAGCGATCCGATTCGTGCGGTAGCAAAGGAACACAAGATCAAGCTACGCGATTTTCTGCAGCAGCTTGCGGAAGAATATGGCGCTGACGATCCGGCTGAACTGGCGTCCGAATTCGTGATCCTGATAGACGGCGCGATTACGGTCGCTTTGGTAACCGGAGAGAAGGCGGCAGCACGCAAGGCGCAACATATTGCGCGCAAATTGCTAGCTTCTGAGTCCGATGCCTAAGACGAATACAAATGCTGTTCAACTCACAAACAGGAGCTTCCATGCCATCCAATCCACATGCCCGTCCACCGCTCCCCCCATTCACCCGGGAAACCGCGATCCAGAAAGTCCGCCTCGCGGAAGATGGCTGGAACAGCCGCAATGCAGAAAAAGTGGCCCTGGCATATAGCCATGACACCAAGTGGCGTAATCGCAGCGAATTCGTGACTAATCGCGCCGAAGCGCAAGCCTTCCTTGAACGCAAATGGAACAAGGAATTGGACTATCGTCTGATCAAGGAATTGTGGGCATTCACGGGTAACCGCATCGCCGTCCGCTATGCGTATGAATGGCATGACGACGCCGACAACTGGTTTCGCTCATACGGCAACGAGAACTGGGAATTTGGCGAAGACGGTCTGATGATCCATCGTCACGCGTCCATCAATGACAAGCCGATCAAAGAGTCCGAGCGCAAATATCACTGGCCATTAGGTCGTCGTCCCGATGACCATCCCGGCCTGTCCGACCTGGGCCTGTAGGCACGCACTGTGTTGTCAGCGCTTGCCGCGCAATCATTGCCGACCGCGATTTCGCGCATCGACCGGCGCCCATCGAGATTGACAACTCGGCGGCCGAACGCGCGCTTCGCGGTGTGGCGATTGGCCGCCGCAACTACCTGTTTGCCGGCGCCGACAGCGGCGGCGAGCGCGCAGCCGCGATCTACTCACTGATCGGTACAGCCAAGCTGAACGATAAGCGTGTTTGTTTTCACCGCACAACGTAAGCGTCCGGTCGTCCCATCTATGATTTTGTGAATCGCCGTTGCAAACTCCGCCCTTTCAATTTGTGGAGGGCGACAATGGTAGGCAACAAGCAGCGTGAAGCCTTGTGGCGTGAGCACGTTGAACAATGGAGGGCGAGCAGGTTGTCGCAGCGCGCATTCGCCGGGGGCGAAGCCGGCGCCAGCGTTGTTGCCGGTCGAAGTCAGGCAAGCTGCCGCACCGCGAGCGGCGATCACCCTGCGCGGTGAGCGCGGCTGGACGATGACGGTGCCCGCCGACATGCCGGTGGCTTGGCTGGCCGATTTGCTGCGCGCGCTGTGATGGAGCTGCGCGCCGATGCGATCTGGCTGGCCACAGCGCCGGTGGATATGCGCACCGGGATCGACGGCTTGTCACTGCACGTGCAGCTGGCATTGGGCAAGCCACCCTGCGATGGCACGGCCTACCGCTCCAACAATTTGGACGAAGGGCCGCCCATCGTCGTGTTTGATTACCAAGGCGGGCGCGCAGGCGCCCACGCACGCGCCTTCCTCCAGGACTGGCGCGGTGAGCTCATGGTTGATGATTTCAGCGGCTACAAGGCCTCGTTCAAGACAGGCGTGACTGAGCTCGCCTGCCTGGCCCACATACGACGTAAATTCTTCGAACTGCATGCCGCCAACGGCAGCCCGATCGCCGCCGATGCACTGCGCCGCATCGCGCTGCTTTACACGGTCGAGCGTGAAGCCGAACAGGTTAGCCCCGCAGAGCGGCCGCACCTGCGGCAAGCATCGGCCAAACCGGCCTTGGCCGACATGCATGCCTGGCTGCGCGCCACGCAAAGCCAAGCCGCCGCCGGGCAGCGGCACTGGCAAAGCCATCGATCACGCGCTCAAGCGCTGGCCCGCGCTGGAACGCTACGTCGAATCCGGCACGCGGCCCATCGACAACAACCCCGTCGAAAACACGATCCGGCCCATTGCGATCGGCAAGAAAAACTGGATGTTTGCCGATTCGGAGCGCGCCGGCCGCCACGCCGCCGCCATCCAGTCTTTGCTCGGCCCCGCCCAGCTCAATGGATTCGATCCGCTGCATTGGCTGGCCAGCACCTTGGAACGTCTCCCGACGTGCCCCAACAGCCAGATCGATTCCTTGCTGCCACTGGCGAACTCTAAGCACGATTAAACTCACCTCGTCTTATACACAAGTCTTCAACTTGCTTAATTGACGCATGGCGCGCATTGTTTTCACTGCCACATGAACATCCTTCAGTCCGAGCCAGATGGTCTTAACGCCAGGTTCTCCATCACCTTGCGAGCGAGGAATCCGCCGATGCACGCGATTCGACGCAGTACTTCGTTCAGCCTTGGCTTGGCCGGCGGCACTTTGTCATGCAGCAGGTAGGCCGCTTGAATTTCATCGGGATCGAAGAACAGTTCCGCATCCAGGTCGGGACAGGTTCTGCCCAGTCGCATCAGGCGGGCAATACGCCACGCTACCACCATGAACAGGGCCAAGGCGTTCCAACTGCTCAATCGAAGCGAGCTGAAGTGCTTCGACCTTGCAGGCATTTTTCAGGACGTCGAACAGGATCTCGATTTCCCAGCGCGCACGGTACCAATCGATCAGTTCGACCGCAGCGGCCAGCGTGCCGGCTTCGCGGCTCGTCAGCAAGCGCCATTCAATTGGTTTGGCACCAGCTGGCGCATCGATCTCGCGCGCGATCAGGCAGGTGGCGCTGACGGTCTTGCCCTTGCCGGCCGGCGGATCAACCTTGCGTACCCACAGTTGCTGACGCACGGTGCGGGCCTTGACACCGTGGCGCGCCGCCATCGCAAACGATATTTCGCCGACCGGCTCGCCGGCACCAGTGTGCTGCCAAAGCTTCTCGCCATCAGGCAAGCAGCGGTTATGGACGACGCGCACCAGCCAATCGGCTGGCGTGCCCAACTCTTGTGCCCGCAGCATCAATGGCATCAGGTCCGCTTCCCGATCCGCCACATACACCAAACGCGTTTCCGGCAAGTGCGTCGCTATCTCGGCGATCCGCTCGTAACCTTCGATCCAGCGCAGGCTTTCCTTCGGCCTGTCACGCATGCCGGACTTGTCCTTCTTTTCGCGCGCCCACATCCATGCATCCATAATGCCCAGCGGTTCGCGCTCTGGCGTCACTGCATAGGTCGGGTGCAAGTACATGCCGCGCTGGGCTTCGTAGCTCAACGGCCCAAGGCCCCCGTTGAAGTCCAATTCGGTCGTATCTTGCAAGCAAAGCACCACTGGCTGCGCCGCCATGCGCTGCTCGGTCTGCTCCCAGTGCGGCGCCATGATCGCGCGCCAATCGATGCTGCCGTTGTCGAAGAAGCGGTACGCCGCCATCGTTTCGCCCCAACCCTGGCATGCCTTCGGTACACTGGCTGCCGGGTCGGCCGTAAATCGCTCCATCAATACCCTCGCTCGCTTGTTCAGGCGCGCATCGCCCAGGTCGAGTTTTTTAAATTCTGTCTCTGTCCAAGGTGCAGGTGCGGTAGCCAATTCGTTCACTCAAAAGACGAGAGTAAACCTGAAACGGCTCCAGTTTACAAGGGCTGCGGCAAGTCGTTGAATGTAAACGAGTTTTTCGAGGGCTGGCGACGGTCAGTCAGACTCGTGTATAAC
>DASRXO010000269.1:0-4153 GCA_035654095.1 Telluria sp. | reverse complement strand
GGACGGGAGCGCGTCCGCCCAGCTGCCCTATTCAGTCGAGGCGCGGCGCTATCTGACCGCCCAGCTGCAGCCCTCCGTCGCCGGCCAGGCCTCGGTCTTCTTTTCCCGCCACCTCGAATCTCTCCACTACAATTACGAGCGCAACCCGGCCGATCCGCGCGTCACCCACGACTTCACCATTCACGTCGATGGCTTCGGCAATGTCGGCCGCAGCTGCTCGCTCGCTTATCCACGGCGCGGCGGCGACAGCGGCATTCCGGCTCAATCCGCCCTGTCCGCGCTTCAACGCCGGACCGCCTATCTCAACGTCACAGATCCGTTCAGGCTGCTCGGCGCGATTAGCGAGGAGATCGACGAGCAGCTGCTCGGTCTGGTCGTGCCGGCGGGTGGATATATCGGCTATGACGAGCTGGCGGCCCAGCTCGCCGCCGGGACGCCAGCGTCGCGCGTCGGCTGGCGCCGTTACCGATACCAACCCGATGCCGGCCGCGCCGCGCTCGCTCCCCAGTTGCTGCTGCACAGCGTCGAGGAGGCCGAGTTCGATCGCGCGCAGCTCGTCGCGACCTTCGCGCCGGTCCTCGACACGACCGACCTCGACGCGATGCTGGCGAGCGTGGCGCCCGACGGTGGCGGCTATGTCGGCTATGACGACGGCGATGCCGCCGGCTTCTGGTGGAATCCCGGCAACACCCTCGGCTTTACGCTCGCCGCCGGCTTCTATCGGCCGGCAACGAGCACCGATCCGTTCGGGAACGTGACGACCTGCAGCGACGACCCGTATGCCTTGTTCGTCGTTTCCCTGGAGGACGCCCTCGGCAACAGGACGATCATCGAGGCGATCGACTATCAGGCGCTACAGCCGGCCCGCATCCGCGATCCCAACGATGCCTTGTTCGAGGCCGGTTTCGACCCGCTCGGCCTGGTCGCGGTGACCACCGCGCACGGCTCCGAAGGCGGGCAGGCGGCCGGATTCGCACCGCTGTCCGACTATCGCCCGCCATCCGGACCAGTATCGCTCGCGGCCATTCTCGCCGCGCCGGCGGCCTATCTTCAGGGCGCCGCCACCCTGTTTGCCTACGATATGCTCGCCTGGACGGGGACGGTGCCGCCGGCCGCCTTCGCGGCGCTCGACGTCGACGCCGGGGCGCTGTGGGCCGATCTCGACGCGCGCGGCTATATCACCCGCGAGGGGGCGCTCTGCGAGCGCTTCCGCACTGCCGCCCGGGACGGTGATTTCCAGCTCGCGCCGAGATTCGCCGCGGTCCGCGACCAAGTCGCGGCGATTCTTGGCGCGGTTCCGTCTGGCGCCCCGGTCGCCGCCTTGCGGCTGTCCGCCGCTGACTATCCCCCTCTCGGAGTAGCGCCGATCGCGGCCGACATTCTCTATTGCGACGGCATAGGGCGGGGCCTTCAGACCAAGACGCGCTCGGACGAGCCGCAGCCGACGCTGGCGCCCGACGGCGCCAGCACGCTCGGCCTCGCCGACGCCACCGACAACTGGCTGACCAGCGGCGCCCTTCGCTACAACGCCAAGGGCGACGCGGTGCGTCGGTTCGAGCCGTTCTTCACCGCCCACCCGGCCTTTGACCCGCTCGAGGCCGCCGTCCGGGGCGTCAGCGCGACACTCTATTACGATGCGCTCGACCGCTTGGTGCAAGTGGAGACGCCGCAGCAGACCCTGCGCAAGATCAGGTATGGCGCGATCGCTAGCGACGGCACCGGCTCGGCGTCGGCATGGGCGATCGCCGCTTATGACGAGAACGACGCCCTGATGGAGTCGGCTTATTATCGAGTGATCGTCGGCGATCCTCATGCGGACCCGTATGAGAAGGCGGCGGTTTCCCTGGCCGCACTCGGCGATGGCTCGCCGGTACGTACGCTGCTCGACCCGCTAGGCCGGGCGGTCCGCAACGTCCGCCAGAATGACGGCGTCGTCACCGCCGTCGGCCTCCAGACGCTCGGCTACGACGTTGGCGCCGCGCAAGCCCTGCTCGCCGGGCTGGCGCGCGGCGGCTATCTCGACTTCCGCGGCGCGCTCACGACTGGCTTCCAGCCCGGGCAAGTGGGCTGGACTTTGATCCTGCCGGCGCCTTTCGCCGCCGATGAAGCAAAGATCAGCGCGTACCTCAGTGGCGTTCAACAACGCGGGACGCCGGTGACGATCGACTTCGCCCTCGATATCCGCGGCAACGCGCTTCGCATCGTCGACGATCGCCTCGGCGCCGCCGGCGCTGCCAATGCCCGGATCGATTATTCGCTCACCGACATCGCCGTCCACGAGCTCAGCGCCGACGCCGGTCCGCGATGGCAGCTGCATAACGCTGCCGGCAACACGATCTTCGAACGCGACGGCAACGGCAACGCGCTCGCGACCGCTTACGACGCACTGCAGCGGATCGCGTCCCGGCACCTGGCGCCGAGCGCCGGCGCTTCCGTCCGGATATTCCGTCTGCTCTACGGCGACAGCGCGCGCCGCGCATCGGCGACCGCGGCCTGGCAGCCTTATTTTCCCGCGCCAGAGACGTGGAATTTGCGCGGCCGACCCGTTGCGATGCTCGACAGCGCTGGCCTCGTGCTTACCCCCTTCTGGTTCTTCCACGAGCAGCCGATGACCTATCGCCGCTGGGTGCGGGCGGACGCCGTGGCGCTGCCCGACTGGGCGGCGATCAGCGACGGCGACGAGCAGGCGCTGGCCACTGCGCTGGCGGCACTGGCGGGCCCCGATGGGCTGCCCGGTCTCGCTTTGCCCGGGGCGATCCAGGCGCCGCTCGAAACCGCCGGCTATGGCGGCCGGGCCGTTTACGACGCGCTCGGGCGGATGACCTCGGCAACCGATCCCGACGGCAACGTTACGACCTGCGCGATCAACCTGCGCGGCCTGGTCGATGCGATCGGCTTCACGCCCGCCGCCGCCGGCGCGGCGCCGACCGCGATCCTCCCGATCGCCTACGATGCCCATGCGCGCCCCCGGCAGATCATTGTTCCGGGAACGGCCCGAACGGTCCTGAGCTATCATCCGCAGACCTTCCGCCTGATCGGTATTGAGACGAGCTCGCTTGCCGAGCCAGCGCCGGCCGATCCGCTGCGTCAGTCGCTCGCCTATTATCACGATCCGGTCGGCAATGTGATGTTCGCGCTGGACGCTGCGGCGCTGCCTTCGGGGGCAGCGGCGGGTACTCAGCCGACCCAGGCCTTTGCTTACGATCTGCTCTACCGGCTGGTCAGAGCCGCCGGCCGCGAGGCCACGTCCGGTCAGGTGCCTACGCCGTATGCCGAGTGCTTCACTTACGATGCCGGCGGGAATGCGATCACGGTGGGCCATGACGGCGCCGCCGGCAATTGGTCGCGCTCATTCGCGATCGCGCCCGATTCCAATCGGCTTGAGACGTGCTCCGGCCCCGGCGTGGCGACCGGACCATGCACCTACGATTTGAACGGCAACCAAACCAGCCTGGACGGGCTCGCGACCATCGCCTGGAGCTATTTGAACCAGATCGCGGGGGTGACTACGGCGCCCGCGGACGACGGCTCGTTCCGGCACGAATATCATGTCTATGACGGCGCCGGTGGGCGGGTGCGTAAGCTGACCCAGTCCTTCGCCGCATCGGCCACGAGGCCGCATGAGACCGAGGAAGTGACCTATCTCGGGGGGCTGGAGATCACCCGGATCCGCAGCGGCGACGCACAGGCGCCCGTGATCGCCGAATGGCACGCCGCCGGGATCGACGCCGGCGGCCTGGAGCCGGCGCGCTGGGTCAGCTGGATATTGGGTAAGCCGGACGGAGCAGCATGCGCCGAGATGCTGTTCCCGCTCACCGACATAGTCGGCTCGGTCCGCGCCGAGCTGAACGCCGCCGGCGAAGCCGTCACCCGCCGCGAATATCTCCCCTACGGCGCGGGCGCGATGACGTGGGCACGCACGCCCGAGGACGAGGCGCTGCAGCGGCGCCTTTATTCCGGCAAGGAGCGCGACTCCGCCTCGCAGCTCTATTGCTACGGAGCGCGCCACTACGCCCCATGGCTGATGCGATGGATGAGCCCGGATCCGTCCGGCGCGGTCGATACGCTCAACCTCTACCAGTTCGTCCGTAGCAACCCCGCCACCTTCGCCGATTCCGACGGCCGCATCACAATTCACCACTGGAACGTGGAG
>DASRXO010000268.1:0-6915 GCA_035654095.1 Telluria sp. | reverse complement strand
CCGCCGCCGCCCACCTTGACCACCTGGCCGCTGCCGCCCGAACGTCCGCCGCGCCCGCCATGCCCCGGCGCGCCGCTGCGCAGCTGGATCGGCTGCGCGCGCGCATTCGGATCCGGCTCGAAGCCCGGCACCACCGCGCGCGGCAAGGTTTGCTTGATCAGCTTCTCGATATCCTTGAGCATGTCGTGCTCGTCCACGCAGACCAGCGACACCGCCTCGCCCGTCGCGCCCGCGCGCCCGGTGCGCCCGATCCGGTGCACATAATCCTCAGGCACGTTCGGCAAGTCGTAATTGACCACGTGCGGCAGCTGGTCGATGTCGATCCCGCGCGCCGCGATGTCGGTCGCCACCAGCACCTGCAGCGCGCCGTCCTTGAATTCCGACAGCGCCTTGGTGCGCGCGGTCTGGCTCTTGTTGCCGTGGATCGCCATCGCGCCGATGCCGTCCGCGCCCAGCTGCTCGACCAGCTTGTTGGCGCCGTGCTTGGTGCGCGTGAACACCAGCACCTGGGTCCACTTGTTCGACTTGATCAAGTGCGCCAGCATCGGATGCTTCTTGTCGCGGTCCACCGGGTGGATCTTTTGGGCGATCACTTCGACCGTCGAATTGCGGCGCGCCACTTCGATCATGGCCGGCTTGTTCAGCAAGCCGTCGGCCAGCGCCTTGATCTCTTCCGAGAAGGTGGCCGAGAACAGCAGGTTTTGCCGCTTCGCCGGCAAGGCCGCCAGCACTTTCTTGATGTCGCGGATGAAGCCCATGTCGAGCATGCGGTCGGCTTCGTCCAGGATCAGGATCTCGACCTTCGACAAGTCCACCGTGCGCTGCTCCATGTGGTCGAGCAGGCGGCCCGGCGTGGCCACCAGGATGTCGATCCCGTGCTTGAGCTGCTTGATTTGCGGGTTGATGCCGACCCCGCCGAAAATCACCGCCGAATTGAGCATGGTGTACTTGCCGTAGACGCGCACGCTTTCCTCGACCTGGGCCGCGAGTTCGCGGGTCGGGGTCAGGATCAGGGCGCGCACCGCGCGCGCCGACTGTTTGCCGGTCAGCGCCGCGCCCACCTTGTCGGTCGACAGGCGGTGCAGGATCGGCAGCGTGAAGCCGGCGGTCTTGCCGGTGCCGGTCTGGGCGCCGGCCAGCAAGTCGCCGCCGTTCAGCACCGCGGGGATGGCCTGGCTCTGGATCGGGGTCGGGACGGTGTAACCGTGTTCGGTGACGGCGCGAACGATGGCATCGGACAGGCCGAGTGTGGAAAATGACATGATAACTTTATGGTAAAGATCGGCCCGTCGCCACCATTTCGGGGCGCCAGTCGCAGGCAATCGGATTAGAAAATCGTGGCGGCAAAGACACTGGAAACGGTGCCACCCGATGTTGCAGTATAAACACACCGGCCCCGGATGGGAAGAAATTCGTTTCGCTATGGAAATTTTCTTGCGGTGCGGGTCAGCAGCCTGCCATTCTACGCGAAAGGCGGCCGGCGCGTTGCCGGCCGCTATTTCAGGCGAACGGGACCAGCAGGCCGACCATCTGGGCGAACACCTTGGGGCTGGCGGCGATCACGTCGCCCTTGTGCAGGTAGGCCGATTCGCCGCTGAATTCGCCGACGATGCCGCCGGCCTCGGTCACCAGCAGCGCGCCGGCCGCGATGTCCCAGGGTTTCAGGCCCTTTTCGTAGAAGCCGTCGCAGCGCCCGGCGGCCACGTTGGCCAGGTCGAGCGCGGCCGCGCCGGCGCTGCGGATGCCCTGGCAGCGCTCGGCCATGACGGCGTACATCTTCAGGTAGTCGTCGGTCGCGCGCGGGCCGGCGCCGTGGCCGGACGACAGCAGGGCGTTGGCGATGCGGTCGTGCTTGGTCACGCGGATGCGCTTGTCGTTGAGGAAGGCGCCGGCGCCCTTGGTGGCGGTGAACAAGTCGTTGCGCACCGGGTCGTAGACCACGGCTTGGGTCGTCACGCCGCGCTGCTGCAGGGCGATCGAGACGCAGTAATTGGGGTAGCCGTGCATGAAGTTGGTGGTGCCGTCGATCGGGTCGATGATCCAGGCGAACTCAGTCTCGTCGTTCAGGTTGGCGGACGCGCCGGACTCCTCGCCCAGGATCGCATGGTCGGGGTAGGCCTTGAGCAGGGTCTCGATGATCGCCTGCTCGGCGGCCTGGTCCACATCGGTGACAAAGTCGTTGTGTTGTTTTTCGGTAACACTGATGCGATCGACATCGAAGGAGGCGCGGTTGATCACGGTGGCAGCGCGGCGGGCGGCCTTGATCGCCGTATTGAGCATTGGGTGCATGTGGAGCTTCCGTTAAAAGAACGCGAACGCCCACGGCTCCGGAGGCGGCGCGGTGAACGGTCAGGTACAAGAATGAATTAAAGAGCGGTGCGGCGGCGAACTGGTTAGAATCTGACCGGTTCGACACTGCCTGATCCCGCTATTTTAAATGAACCCGTCCGAAATCGACACGTCTGTTTTCAAACGCCTGCGCTTTGTACTGGTCGAAACCAGCCGCGCCGGGAATATCGGCGCCGCCGCGCGCGCCCTGAAAACCATGGGCTTCGGCGAGCTGGTGCTGGTCAATCCGCGCTTTCCGGACGCGCTGAGCGACCCGGAAGCGCTGGCCTTCGCCAGCGGCGCGCAGGACGTGCTGGAAGGCGCGCGCATCGTCGACCATATCGGCGCCGCCCTCGAAGGCTGCAACTTCGCGGCCGCGGTCTCGGCCCGCTTGCGCGAGTTCTCGCCGCCGGTATGGAGCCCGCGCCAGTTCGCCGCACACGTGGCGACGCAGGGCGAACTGTGCGCCGCGCTGGTGTTCGGCAACGAGCGTTTCGGTTTGCCGAACCAGATCGTCGAGCAGTGCAATGCGCTGATCAATATCCCGGCCAATCCCGATTACTCCTCGCTGAACCTGGCGCA
The DNA here is from genome assembly GCA_035654095.1 of Telluria sp. GTDB lineage: Bacteria > Pseudomonadota > Gammaproteobacteria > Burkholderiales > Burkholderiaceae_D > Telluria_A. Next base: position 4,005 of record DASRXO010000268.1, on the reverse strand, counting down.
GGCGGCGCAGGTGCTGGCCTACGAGTGCCGGATGGCGGCGCTGGACGATGCACCCGCGGCCAGCGCCATCGGCTTCCACGGCGACGCGGCCAGCGTGACCCAGATCGAAGGCATGTACCGGCACCTCGAGCAGGCGCTGGTGGCGATCGATTTCCTCGACGCCGATAACCCGAAGAAGCTGATGCCGCGCCTGAAGCGCCTGTTCGCCCGCACCCAGCTCGAGACCGAGGAAGTCAATATCCTGCGCGGCATCGCGCGCCAGATCCTGAAGGCGCGCCGGTAGCCGGTAGGGTGGGTACGGTTCATCGTGCCCACGCGGACTCCAGCGCCTCGTCGCGTCCCGCATAGATCGCGGCCGACACGGCGCGCTCGCGCGCCACGATCGCGGTCACGAAGTCCTGCCGGCGCTGCATCTTCCTGAAGGTGTGAAAGCCGCGCTCCAAAAACTGCTGCAGCTCGCCCAGCCCCGCCAGCCGGGCCGGCGCGCGCATCACCGACAAGGTCGCCGACAGCAGCGGAATCTTCACCAGGGCGCATAGCGACTCGCCCAGTTCCTGCACCAGATCGAGCTGGCGTGCGCGCTCGTCTTGCGCGGTGACCGTGCGGTAGGCCCGCAGGTAGTCGGCCGCGCTGAATGCCGGGCCCAAGGCGCGCGCCATCGCCGTATCGAGCCGCTCCGACAGCGCATCGAGCACGATCGCGTTGGTGATGGTGCGCAGCGCTTCGTAGGACAGCAGGCGCTGCATGGTCGGGACGATGCGTTCGAGGTCGATGTCGCGCTGGCTCAGGTCGTGCGCGGCGTACAGCTCGTCGAGGAAGAACAGCGCGGCGTCGTGGGTGTCCGGCGCGTCCAGCAGAGCGGCGTGGCTGCGCGCCAGCCGCGCGGCCTGGAAGCGCTTGAGCGCGTTGCGCGCGGCCAGCAGCGCCGGCTCGCGCTTGGCGGCCTGGCGCTCGGCCTTCACCGCGCGCAGCTGGCGCTCCAGCGTGTCGGCGAGTTCTTGTTTTTGCATGCTCACCTTGTACCAGAAACGGCTAGACGGATCACTCTATTTTGCGGCGCGGCCGGCGCGCGCCTTTCGCGTACACTACAAAAAAATAAGGCGGGGACCGCAGACATGGCGACAACACGCAGGACCTTCATGCAAGTGGGCGCGCTGGCCGCGCTGGCGCTGGCGGCCGGCGGCGGCATCTACCGCGCCACGCACGGCGCCGCGCCGGCCCGCCGCTTCGTGCTCGACGGCGACGCCAAGGCGGTGCTCGACGCGATCGTGCCGGCCATGCTGGACGGCGCGCTGCCGCCTGATCCGGCCGCGCGCGGCGCCGCCATCGCCGCCGCCGCGGAGCGCACCCACCTGGCCATCCTGTCGCTGCCGCTGGCCACCCAGAAGGAAATCGCCGACCTGTTTGGCCTGCTGGCGCTGGGCCCCGCGCGGCGCTGGCTGGCCGGGGTGCCCGATGCATGGACCAGCGCCGGCGTGGAGCAGGTCGGCGCCTTCCTGCAAGGCTGGCGCACCAGCCGCTTCGCGACCCTGCAGACGGCGTACCGCGCGCTGCACGACCTGATCATCGGCCCGTGGTATGCCGACCCATCGACCTGGGACGCGATCGGCTACCCCGGCCCGATCAAGGAGCTGGGCGCGTGAGCACCGCCATCCCGGACCCGATCCAGGCGGGCCTGGCCGCCGGCTGGCAGGTCATCGACGGCGCCGCGCTGCAGGCCGACCGCACGATCGAGGCCGACGTCGTGATCGTCGGCAGCGGCGCGGGCGGCGGCGTGACGGCCGAGATCCTGGCGCTGGCCGGCCTCAAGATCGTGATCGTGGAAGAGGGCGCGCTGAAGTCCTCGAAAGACTTCAAGATGCGCGAGGCCGAGGCCTACCCCAGCCTGTACCAGGAGTCGGCCGCGCGCGCCACCAAGGACAAGGCGATCACCATCCTGCAGGGCCGCACCGTGGGCGGTTCGACCACCGTCAACTGGACCTCGAGCTTTCGCACGCCGAACGGCACGCTCGACTACTGGCAGCGCCATTTCGGCCTCGAGGACTACAGCGCCGAGGCGCTGGCGCCCTGGTTCCTGATGATGGAGCAGCGTCTCAACGTCGGCGTCTGGCTGACGCCGCCCAACGAAAACAACGACCTGCTCAAGCGCGGCGCCGCGCGGCTCGGCATCCCGGCCGCCGCCATCATGCGCAACGTGAAAGGCTGCTGGAACCTGGGCTACTGCGGCATGGGCTGCCCGACCAACGCCAAGCAGTCGATGCTGGTCACCACCATCCCCGCGGCCCTGAACCACGGCGCGACCCTGGTCACGCGCGCGCGCGCCCAACGCCTGGTGTTCAAGGGCGACGCGGTCGACCACCTGCTGTGCAGCGCGCTCGACGCCGGCGGCTTCGCGCCCAACGGCCACACGCTGACGCTGCGCGCCAGGCACTTCGTGGTGGCCGGCGGCGCGATCAATTCGCCGGCCCTGCTGCTGCGCTCGAACGCGCCGAACCCGCACGGCCTGCTCGGCACCCGCACCTTCCTGCATCCCGGCCTGGCGTCGCTCGCCTTTTTCGCGCAGCGTGTCGATGGCTATGCGGGTGCGCCGCAGAGTATCTATTCCGACCATTTCCTGGACGCCCAGCCGATCGACGGCCCGATCGGCTACAAGCTGGAGGCGCCGCCGCTGCATCCTTTGATCCTGTCGTCCGCGCTGACCGGCTTCGGCCAGGCGCATGCCGGGATGATGAAGGAGTTCCCGCACATGCACGGCGTGATCGCCCTGCTGCGCGACGGCTTTCACCCCGATTCGCGCGGCGGCAGCGTGGCCTTGCAGGCCGATGGTGCGCCGCTGCTCGATTATCCGATGACCGAGGTCCTGTGGGACGGCGCGCGCCGCGCGCTGCTGTCGATGGCCGAGATCCAGTTCGCGGCCGGCGCCAGCTCGGTGCAGCCGCTGCACGAGATGGCCGGCAGGTACACCAGCTGGGCCGCGGCCAAGGCCGGCATCGGGCAGTTGCCGTTCAAGAGCCGGCTGGTCAAAGTGCTGTCGGCCCACGTGATGGGCGGCTGCACGATGTCGGACGATGAACGCCTCGGGGTGGTCGGCGCCGACGGCCGCTACCACGGCGTACGCAACCTGTCGGTGCACGACGGCTCGCTGTTCCCGACTTCGATCGGCGCCAATCCGCAGTTGTCGATCTACGGCATCGGTGCGCGCCTGGCCAGCACCCTGGCGCAGGCCCTGACCGGCAAACCGGCGCCGCGCGTGAGCGCATGAGCATGAGCGCGCGCCGCATGCTGCAAGCGCTGCTGCTGGTGCAGGCGCTGGCGGCCGGCGCGATCTGCTACGCGCTGCTGCGCTATTTCGCGGTCGGCGCGGGGCCGGCGCTGGCGCTGGGCATCGGCGCGGTGCTGCTGGTGCGGCTGCTGATCACGGCGAATAACTTCGTGCTCAGCGCGCGCTTCAGCAGCGCCACGCCGGCGGCCTTCCGCCTCGGTGCCCTGGGCCGCCTGCGCCTGTTCGGCGAAGAATTCATGGCGACCCTGCTGCACTCTTCGTGGTTCATGGCGCGCGCCAGGGCCGGGCGCCGCATCTACCCGGATGCGGCGGCGCCGCCGGTGCTGCTGCTGCACGGTTACGGCTGCAACAGCGGCTACTGGACCCATTTGCGGCGCCGCCTCGACGCCGCGCGCATCAGCCACGCCTCGCTCGATCTGGAACCGGTGACGGGCGACATCGAGGACTACGTGCCGCTGGTGCAGCGCGCGGCCGAGGCGCTGTGCGCCGACAGCGGCGCGCCCAGGCTGATCGTGGTCGCGCACAGCATGGGCGGACTGGTGGCGCGCGCCTGGATGCGGGCGCACGGCAGCGCGCGGGTAGCGCGCGTCATTACGCTCGGCACCCCGCACCACGGCACCAGCCTGGCCAACTTCGGGGTCGGACGCAACGCGGCCCAGATGCGGCGCGCGGGCGCTGCCGGCGCCGGCGCCGAAAGCGACTGGCTGCGCGCGCTGGCCGCC
>DASRXO010000267.1:0-2523 GCA_035654095.1 Telluria sp. | reverse complement strand
CATGCTCGCGGCGATGGCGCCCGGGCTCACGCTGATCTGGCTGATCGCGCTGTTCGCGGCCTACGCGCTGCTCGGCGGCGCGGTCTGGCTGGTCGGCGCGGTGAAGAACCGCCGGGCCGACGACCACTGGTGGGTGCCGCTGATCTTGGGCCTGGCAAGCATCGGCGCCGCGATCCTCGCGCTGATCCATCCGGCGCTCACGGCGACCGTGCTGGTGTTGCTGATCGGCGCCAACGCGCTGGTCACCGGCGTGCTGGACCTGGTGCTCGCCGTGCGCATGCGCAAGTTTATGCGCAACGACGTGCTGCTGATGCTGAACGCCGCTGCCTCGATCGTGTTCGGGGTGATCGTGTTCCTGTACCCCGCGGCCGGGGCGCTGGCGCTGGTGTGGCTGATCAGCCTGTATGCGATCGTCAGCGGCGCCTTGCTGCTGGCGGCGGCGTTGCAGGTGCGCGCCTGGACCCGCGTCAACGCGGCGCGCAGCAGCCCGGCGGCCGGCGCGGCCTAGTGCGGCGTGGTCGGGCGCGACGCCCCGGCCTTGGAGGTGACGCTTGCCTCCCAGGCCGCCGGCGCGGCCGGCGCGGGTGCGCCGATCGCCGCGCGGATCGCATCGTCGACGTTGTCGAGCCAGACGAAGCGCAGTTGGCGGCGCGCTTCTTGCGGCACCTCGTCGAGCTCTTTCTCGTTGCGGGCCGGCAGCAGCACGGTGGAAATGCCGGCGCGCAGGGCCGCCAGCACCTTTTCCTTGATGCCGCCGACCGGCAGCACCAGGCCGCGCAGGCTGATCTCGCCGGTCATCGCGCAATCGCTGCGCACCGGCGTGCCCATCGCCAGCGAGGCCAGCGCGATGAACATCGCCACGCCCGCGCTCGGCCCGTCTTTCGGGATCGCGCCGGCCGGCACGTGGATGTGGACGTCGCTGCGGCGGAACATGTCGGGCCCCAGCTTGAGCGCGGCGCCATGCGCCTTGACCAGCGTGAGCGCGGCCTGCGCGCTTTCCTTCATCACCTCGCCCAACTGGCCGGTCAGGATCAGGCGGCCGCTGCCGGCCACCCGGCTCGCTTCGACGAACAGGATGTCGCCGCCGACCGGGGTCCAGGCCAGGCCGGTCGCCACGCCGGGCAGGCTGGTGCGCATCGCCAGCTCGCTCTCGAACTTGCGCGGGCCGAGGATGGCCGGCAGGTCGGGCGCATCGGCGGCGACCGGCCCCGGCTCGCCCTCGGCGATCCGCATCGCCGCGCGCCGCAACACGCTGCCGATCTCGCGCTCGAGACTGCGCACGCCGGCTTCGCGCGTGTAGTCGTGGATGATGGCGACCAGCGCGGCATCGCTGATGCTGGCCAGCGCGGGCGTCAAGCCATGCGCGTCGAGCTGGCGCGGCACCAGGTAGCGGCGCGCGATCTGGGCCTTTTCTTCGCCCGTGTAGCCGGGCAGGGAAATGATTTCGAGCCGGTCGCGCAAGGGGCCGGGCATGGTGTCGAGCATATTCGCGGTACAGATGAACAGTACCTTCGACAGGTCGAACGGCAGGCCCAGGTAATTGTCGCGGAAGCTCGCATTCTGTTCCGGGTCGAGCACTTCGAGCAGGGCCGAGGCCGGGTCGCCATGGAAGCCGGCGCCCAGTTTGTCGACCTCGTCGAGCATCATCACGCAATTGCGGCTGCCGGCCTTGCGCATGGCCTGGATGATGTTGCCGGGCAGCGCGCCGACGTAGGTGCGGCGGTGGCCGCGGATCTCGGCCTCGTCATGCGTGCCGCCCAGGCTGATGCGGACGAACTTGCGGCCGGTGGCGCGCGCGATGCTCTGGCCGAGCGAAGTCTTGCCGACGCCGGGCGGCCCGACGAAGCACAGGATAGGACTCTTGCCGTTCGGATTGAGCTTGCGCACGGCCAGGTATTCGAGGATGCGGCGCTTGATCTTGTCGAGCCCGAAATGGTCTTCGTCGAGCACGGCGCGCGCCTGCGCGAGGTCGATCTTGTCTGCGGTGTCGGTCGACCACGGCAGTTCGGTCAGCCACTCGAGGTAGGTGCGCAGCATCGAATACTCGACCGCGGCGTCGGACATCTTTTCGAGCCGGCGCAATTCCTTGTTGGCATGGGCCGCGACCTCCTCCGGCAGCTGCGCCTTGACGATCGCTTCCTTGAGGTCGGCCAGCTCGGCGTTGGCGTCGGCGTCGTCGCCGAGCTCGTCCTGGATGGTCTTGAGCTGTTCGCGCAGCATGAATTCGCGCTGGCGCTCGTCCATGCGCTCGCGGGTCTGCCGGTTGATCTGCTGCGACAGGCGCAGCACCTCGACCCGGTGCACCAGGTAGCCCAGCACTTTCTCGAGCCGCGTTTGCAGGTCGAGGGTGTCGAGGATGTCTTGCTTCTCCTGCACGCTGATGTCCATCAGGCCGGCCACGAAGTCGGCATACGCGGCGGCCGAGGTGATGGTCTGCACCGAGCGCGCGAGTTCGGCCGGCACCTGCGGCAGCAGGCCCATGATCTCGGTCGAGCGCTGCTTGAGCTGCAGCAGCAGGGCCTG
>DASRXO010000266.1:0-3185 GCA_035654095.1 Telluria sp. | reverse complement strand
TCCCGCCGATCAGGTCGACCGGGATGCCGTGCTCCTCGAGCGCGCGCAGCACGCCGAGATGGGCGAAGCCGCGCGCGCCGCCGCCGCCCAGCACCACGCCCACCGCGGTGCCGGTCAGGAAGCGCGCGAGGCGCGCGAAGTCGGCCGCGTGGCGCTGCCGCAGCGGGTAGATCCGTTCGAACTGGCGCAGGCCGCGCCACAGCGCGACGTCGGACGGCACCCGCGCGTCGGCCGGATGCAGCAGCACCAGATGCTTGCGCTTCATCGGAAAGCCCGGTTCCTCGGTCAGGCGCCGCTCGACCTCGCCGACCTCCTGCGACGAGCCGGCGGCCGACACGAAGATCACCTGGTCGGCCTGGCGGAACGCGCGCCGGGTCCAGGCCGAGGGACTGGCCTCGGCCTGGTAGACCAGGAAGTCGTAGGCCTCCTCCAGTTCGTCCGGATGATCGGCGCCGGGCGGCGCTGCGCCGTCGGCCGAGGGCTGCAGGTAGTGCACCCGGCCGATCCTGGAAAAGGCCTCGACCAGCGAGCTTGCCACTTCGTCGGCGCCGGCGCCTTCGTGCAGCGGCACCACCACGAAGCACTGCGCATAATGCTGGCCCGCGGTGGGCGCCGTATGGCGCATGAAATCGTGGACGGTCTGGACGAAGATGCGGTTCAGGACCAGCGGATGGCGCCCCAGCAGCGCCTCGTAGCTGGCGCGGCTGAGCATGGCCAGCGTCGAATCGCGCACCGCGCTGACGTCCGCGGTGCGCGCCTGCTGCAGGATCAGGCCGACCTCGCCCACGCTCTGGCCGGGCCGCACCTCGTTGTACAAACTGAGTTCGCCGCCGGGGTCGCGGCGCGACACGCGCAGGCCGCCGCTGACCACGAACAGCATGCTGTCGGACGCCTCGCCTTCGCGGTACACCGCGGCGCCGCCGGCCACCTGCTCGAACACCAGCGCCTGGGCCAGGTCGTCGAGCACCTGCGCGTCGAGGGCGCCGAAACCGCGGCTGGCCCGAAGCACCTTGATCGCTTTCTCATGCAGGTCCATGGCGCCGTCCGGGAAAGGTTCGCCGAAAGTCAATATTGCTAATTGGCATGAGCCTATGATGGGCGAGAGCGCCACCATTTGTCAATCTGGCATTGAAAGTTAACAACAAGGCGAAAAAAAAGCCGGACGCTCGCGCGGCCAGCCCTGGATGCGGCGCAGGCCGCTTATGCCTTGCCCGCCTTGTTGAAAGCGGCGATGCCGGCCAGGATTTCGGCTTTCGCGTCGTCCGGGCCGCCCCAGCCTTCGACCTTGACCCACTTGCCCGGCTCGAGGTCCTTGTAGTGTTCGAAGAAGTGCTGGATCTGCTGCAGGCGCAGGTCGTTGATGTCTTCCGGTTTTTGCCAGTGCTTATAGATCGGCAGGATCTTGTCGACCGGGACCGCCAGCACCTTGGCGTCGCCGCCGGCTTCGTCGGTCATCTTCAGCACGCCGATCGCGCGGCAGCGCACCACCACGCCGGGGATCAGCGGGAACGGGGTGATGACCAGCACGTCGCAGGGGTCGCCGTCGTCGGCCACGGTGTTCGGCACATAGCCGTAGTTGCACGGGTAGTGCATCGCGGTGCTCATAAAGCGGTCGACGAAGATCGCGCCCGATTCCTTGTCCACTTCGTACTTGATCGGATCGGCGTTCATCGGGATTTCGATGATCACATTGAAATCGTTCGGCACGTCGCGGCCGGCGGAGACTTTATTCAAACTCATGGGGATTTCCTTGGTGGCGGGAGGTTCAATGCGACATTATACAAAACCGGGGACAGACCACCATTTCGCAAGTTTTCCCGGGCCGGGCAAAGCCCTGAGCCCGGGAAAACTTGCGAAATGGTGGTCTGTCCCCGGTTTTTACAGGATGCTGGCCAGCGCGCACTGGCGGAAATGGGCCGCCGCTTCCTCGTGCTGGCCCAGCGCTTCGTGCATCTGCGCCAGCTTGAGGTGGGCCTCGCGCACCATGCGCGGCTCGGTGGCGTCGGACAGCGCCTGCTCCAGGTAGCGCTGGGCCTTGCCCCACAGTTTTTGCTTGAGGCAGAGCGAACCCAGGGTCAGCGCCAGCTCGGCGTCGGTCGGCCGCTGCTTGATCCAGGCTTCGCAGTTTTCGATCTGCGCCAGCAGGGAAGGCGAGCCGGGCTGCGCGGCCGAATCGCGGTAGGCGCGCACCACGCGCTCGTCCCACTCGGCGCGCAAGGCTTCTTCGGCGGTGGCGCGCGCCTCGTCGTGCAGGCCGCGCGCGTTCAGCGCGGCCGCCGCGCGCGCCGCGATGTAGGGCTTGATGCGGTCGGCCTGCGGCACCATCGACCACACGCGCTGGATCGACTCCGCATCGTGCGAGCTGTCCGACAGCAGCGCCTCGTAGGCCAGCTCGCGCAGGCGCGCCGACAACGCCGGATGCAGCGCCTTGTGCTTGTCGAGCGAACGCACCAGGCGCAGCACTTCGGGCCAGTTCTTGGCCTGCTGGTGCGCCTTCATCGACCATTGCAGCGCGTGGATGTGGCGCGTGCCGCTGGCGTTCAGTTCGGCCACCGCTTCGAGCGCGGCCTCCGGCTGGTGGTCGTCGACCAGCAGCTCGGTCGCCGTCATCAGGCGCGCCGTCTTCAGGCCGTTCTCGCCCACGGTGCGCGCCAGCCAGTTGTCGCGCCGCGCCGGCTCGCGCATGCGGTGCGCCGCGCGCGCGCCGATCAGCGCGGCCAGGCCGGCGTTCTCGGCCAGTTCGGCGGCGCGCGTGGCGGCCTTCTCGGCATGCCCGAAGCGGCCTTCGAACAGGGCCTTGAGCGCATCGCGCAAGCCCTTGTTGCCGTCGCGTTCACGCTTGCGCTGGCGGTAGGCCGCGACCCGGCCCGGCATCTTCATGGTGGCGCTGAAGGCGCGCGCCAGCGCGTACAGCACCACGAACAACGCGGCCGCCAGCAGGCAGAAGAAATTGAGCGAGAGGTCGATCCGGTGCGGCGGATAGAAGAACACCACGTTGCCGGGATTGAAGCGCGCCGTGACGGCGACGCCGATCGCCGCGGCCATCAGGGCGACTAACCAGAGGAGTAAACGCATGGCTTAAGGTTTCGCTTTGTAGTTGCGCACGGCGTTCAGGCTGTCGGCCAGGGTCGGCATCTCGATCGCGAGATTGTTGGCCTGGACCTGGCGCAGCACCGCCTGCGCGC
>DASRXO010000265.1:0-3246 GCA_035654095.1 Telluria sp. | reverse complement strand
AGGTGACGATCAGCACCGCCATCGGCGCGGCCTCGGCAATCACGCGCAGCCGCTGCTCGCTCTCCTGGATCGCCTGCTCCGCCTGCTTCATGTCGGTGATGTCGGTGTAGGTCGCGACCGTGCCGCCGTCGTCGGTTTTGCGCTCGTTGATCTGGATCCAGCGTCCGTCGAAGCGGCGTTGCACATGTGTGCCCTTCGGATTGCGATGCCGGGCCAGACGTTCCGCGATCCAGGCCTCAACGTCCCCCTCCGCGTCGCGGATCTCGCCGCTCGCGGCCGCATTGCGCAGGATCGTTTCGAACGATACACCCTGGTTCACAACATCGATGCTGCCGGTGCCGTGCATATCCCGGTATCGCCGGTTGTATATCACCAGCTTGTCGTCGGCATCGTAGAGCGAGAACCCCTCCGAGATGCTCCCGAGCGCGTCGGTCAGCCGAGTCTGGGCCTGCGTAGCCTTGTCGCGTGCCTCCGACAGCTCCTTCGAGCTCAGCTCCTGCGAGCGCTCGAGCATCGCCCGATCGCTATCGAAATCGGTGTATGCGGCATCGACGGCTGCTACGAAAGGCTGCAGCTCAGCCGGTACCTCGTCCTCGACACCGAGGTGCTTTCTGAGCTGGCGTCGTAGCAGCCTGTGCATCTGTGCCCTGTGACGTTCAGTCCTCGGCGAAAGTTGTTATGGTCATGGTTTGATTGTGCAGGCGACACTCGCCACCGTGCCTGAAGGGGGAAAGCTCGCCGTACGAGTAGAACCCGCAAATCTTCGTATCCGTCCCGAAGACATTTCGGATTGCTTCGATTTCTTCTTCGGTGCGCTGCTTCATCACAAGCTTACGACCGACACAGCTCACCAGAATTGCAAGATCTGGTCGCCTGTCGCCCAGCCCACTGAGGCTGGCCTTGGCGGCGGCCATCGCGCCGTCGACCAGATCGTCAACATTGGTCTTCATCAACTGCGCCGTTCCGCCCTGTGGGATGTCGCCCGCGAACGTCATTGACTTTTTCTGCTCGTCCACAGACAGGACGGTCCGGACGACACCCTGGCCGCCCTTTGCCTCGGTAACCAGGATTGGAAAAAGCAAGGCAGAGCTTGGCAACTGGTCGGCGTGTGAGCCCAGGTACGATTTATAGAGATCGAGCGCTGACCGCTCAATCCAGCTCATAGAGGATGTTGCCCTCGGCCCGGGTGATGGTGCGCAGCGGCCCGAATGGCACCCAGCCGCCCATCGATGCGTAGCCAATGCGCAAGTCGTCGCCGTACAGACCGATCGCTGCCACGCGCTGGGGGCCCGCGGCATCGTCGGCAATGACCCAAGTCTCGGCGAAGTTGGTTCCGTCTCCGGAAAGGCCGCCAGTGATCGACACGCCTTCCAAGACGCCGCCCGCGAGCCCACGCGCCAAGTCGGAGCCATTGACGTTCAAACCGTCCGAAAGCACGAACACATGGCGCAACGAGGCGTCGTTCAACTGCTGTGCGAGCTCCTTGCCGACGTCGTAGCTCGCCTTCGCCTCACCAATCGTAGCAGAGGCGGACCGGAGCCGGGTATGTTCGAAGTCGATAATGGTCGCTGTCACCGAGTTGTCGACGACCATGTCACCGAGAATCTCGCCGGAGGTCGAACAGCCAAGCATGGCGGCCCCTTTGAAGTGGCCGCGCAGCTCGGCCACGAGGTCACCTGCCTGCATCAGAGATCTAGCGCCGAAAACGAACACGACACTCTGTCGTCCGACTTCGCCAGTTGGAAAATTCGGCCGCCACCCGCCACTTTGGGACCATTTGTGCTGAGCCGTTTTCATGAGTTGTTTCCTTTCGTCATCTGTCCGGAAACTTGTAGGTCGTCTACTGTCCCGCAGCCGCGAGCAGTGTCTCGATCTTACCCAGCAGCCTCTGCAGCTCGATCGGTTTTGTGTCGTAGTCGTCGCAGCCGGCCTCGAGGGCCTTCTCCCGGTCGGTCGCCATGGCGTGCGCCGTGAGCGCGATGATGGGGATCTTGCGCAGCTCGGACGTGGCCTTGATCCGGCGCGTCGCCTCCCAACCGTCGATCACCGGCAGGCTCATGTCCATCAAAATGAGATCGGGCCTGTCGCTCGTCGCCATTGCGACGCCGCGCGCTCCGTCCGTGGCAATGATGACCTCGTAGCCGCCGCGCACGAGGCGTCGCGAGAGCATGTCGCGGTTCATCTCGTTGTCTTCGACCAACAGGATCTTGGGCATCGCACAGCCTCGATCCGGACTGTGAGCACTGCTTGCCCGGGACCACCCGGGGTGGCCTCAATAGACGCCTAAAAATCAACTTAGCACTCAAGCCTACCTGTCGCATCACCAAAATGGCGAGTAGCGGCGCCGACATGGAACTCCAGAGTTCGATAAAATAATACTACATCGGATGAGGCTCTGTAGCGCGGTGAGGTGGTTTTTTTCAGTGGTACGTGGGTTCACAGCCGTGTTCGCTCCTTATCTGTATTTTGTAATTAGGAGCTGGGACTATTAGATGCGAGAGGCGATCAATTCATACTCTATAAAACCACTAATTGGCGCGTATGCGGCTTCTCTATTCTTTGCATTGTTCATATATACGTTGATATGCAAATTATTGCAGTAACAAGAGGAACTCGCTGTTCGAGACGGTGAGTGACGAAGCATCAATCAAGCGGGGCCGCCCTAAGTTGTCGGCCTCTTTCATTTTACGCCAAACGTGTAATGTCGCCTATTGGCACGTTTGAGACATGCGGACCGTATCGAGTGATGTCCGCTTTTGAGTGTAACCCGGAAGACATTTGCTCACGCTGAGTTCTTCTCAGTTTGACCCATCTCGGATATCAGGATGCCGAGTGCAGGCGGACGTAGCGCGCGAACCGTCGGCCGTTGAAGCGGATTAACTGAGGATGATCTATTTCCCTGACGGTCAACTTTTCCGCGGCCAAGGGACTTCACCGATTGCGCAATCCTCCCTGCGTCCGGGTCCGGACGCAGGGATGGCGGATGCTGACGCAAAGATTGGCGCGTCGCGACGCTATCTTAGTGTCCGGTCTCCAAGACGATGACGAGGCCTGTCGGTTCCGGTTCGTGGGGCCTCAGTGTCGTAAGGGTCGCATCACTCCAACTGGCAAGGCTTACGACTTCCCCGGTTCGAACTTCCGTTTCCAGCTTTTCGGCAGGCTCCAGGACGTTAAGGCCGCTGTCATCGATAAAGAACGTATGAACCCCAAACATGCTATGCAGTTGAGGAACCGCCGGATGATTGT
>DASRXO010000264.1:0-4218 GCA_035654095.1 Telluria sp. | reverse complement strand
CGGTCCAGCTGCGCTCGAACACGCGCGGCGAGACCTCGGCCGCGGTGCTGGACTGCCTGCTGCACGGGATCCCGACCATCGCCAACGCCCACGGCTCGACCGCCGAACTGGCCGACGAGCTGCTGCTGAAGATCCCGGACGCCTTTAGCGGCGCCGAGCTGACGGCCGCGCTGGAGCGCATCCGCAACGACGCCGCCCTGCGCGCCGCGCTGCACCAACGCGCGCTGGCCTACATGCAGGAGCAGCACGCGCCGGCGCGCGCCGGCCAGATGGCGGCCGAGGCGATCGAGCACTTCGCGCGCCACAGTCCACGCGCCCATTACCGCGCGCTGCTGGCCGAACTGGCCGCGCTGCCGGCCGACGCCGGCAACGCCGAACTGGCCGAGGCCGCCGCGGCGATCGCCTTCAACCAGCCGCCGCGCGCGCCGCGCCAGCTGCTGGTCGATGTCTCGGCGATGGTGCAGGCCGACCTCAAGACCGGCATCCAGCGCGTGGTGCGCAGCGTGCTGCTGGCGCTGATCGCCGACCCGCCGCCCGGCTACCGCATCGAGCCGGTGTTCAGCCACGGCGGCAACCGCCCCTACCAGTACGCGCGCAGCTTCAGTGCGGCGCTGGTCGGCGAGCCGGGCCTGGGGCTGGAGGACGCGCCGGCCGAACTGCGGCGCGGCGACGTGTTCCTCGGGCTCGACCTGTTCACCAACGGCACCTTCCAGAACCAGTCGCTGCTGCAGTCGATGGGCGCGCGCGGCGTGCACATCTACTTCACCATCTTCGACCTGCTGCCGGTGCTGCGGCCGGAAGCCTTCCCGTTCGGCACCGAAGAGTATTTCACCGCCTTCCTGCGCACCGTGACCACGGTCGCGGACGGCCTGGTCTGTATCTCGCGCGCGGTGGCCGACGAGCTGGCCGACTGGATCGAACGGCACCCGGCGCCGCGCGCCGCGCCGCTCAAGCTCGGCTACTTCCACCTCGGCGCCGACATCGACGCCAGCGCGCCGAGCAACGGCTTGCCGCCGAATGCGCGCGAAGTGGCCGCCGCCGTGGCAGCCCGCCCAAGCTTCCTGATGGTCGGCACTGTCGAGCCGCGCAAGGGCCACGCCCAGGCGCTGGCGGCCTTCGAGCTATTGTGGGAACAGGGCGTGGACGTCAACCTCGTCATCGTCGGCAAGGCCGGCTGGATGGTCGACCAGCTGGTCGCGCACATCGAGGCGCATCCCGAACTCGGCCGCCGCCTGTGGTGGCTGCCCGGCGTGTCGGACGAAATGCTGCTCAAGCTGTACGCCGGCTCGGCCGCGCTGCTGGCCGCCTCCGAAGGCGAGGGCTTCGGCCTGCCGCTGATCGAGGCCGCGCAGCACAACATCCCGATCATCGCGCGCGAGCTGCCGGTGTTCCGCGAAGTGGCGGGCGAGCATGCCTACTATTTCGAGGGCCGCGCAGCGCAAGACCTGGCGACCGCGATCGCTGCCTGGCTGGCGCTGTCGCGCGAAAGCAACGCACCCTCGCCCGCCGGCATGCCCTGGCTCACCTGGAGCGAGAGCGCGCGACAATTACTAGACAATATTGAACGTCAGCAATGGTATAAAGAGGTCGGGGCCGGTTAGCACAGTGTCAATGTTGTGGCCGGCGCGCAGCGAGAGCTGACGCCTGCCCACTGCCACTTATTTCCGGAGCGACGTTTTGACTGTAGTCCTTGATCGTCCCCGGCCGCGCTTGGCGCCAATGGCCCGTTTTGCCGCCGTCCTCGCGCTGCTGCTTGCGCTGTACGCCGCCGCGGTGCGAGGCGACCAGAACGGCGACTTCATCGAATACGCCATGATGACCGTCGCGCTCGCGTCCCACGCGAGTCCCGACATCCGGTTGGCCGACATCGAGGCCGCCAAGCCGCTGCTGCCGAACTTCGCCGGCCCGCTCGCCGAGCTCGAACAGGGCATGCGCGAGAACCGCGACGTGCCCAAGTCGGGCTTTTACCGCGGCCGCCAACGCGCGGTGTATGCGATCCATTTTTTTGCGTATCCGGCGCTGGCCGCGCTACCGTTCCGCTTGCTGCAAGCGCTCGGTGGGCCGCCGTTCAAATGCTTCCAGCTGGTCAACCTGGCGCTGGTGTTCGTGCTCGGGCTGGCCATGTACCGCCTGTTCGGCAGCGGCCGCAAGGCGATGCTGGGCGTCGCCTTCTTCCTGCTGTGCGGCGGCGGGCTGTACCTGGACTGGAGCAGCCCCGAATGCCTGAGCGCCGCCGCGCTGCTGGCCGCGCTCATACTGTACGTGCGCGCCGCGCCGGTCGCAGGCGGCGTGCTGGCCGGCCTGGCCTCGCTGCAAAATCCACCCATCGTGCTGTTCTGCGCGTTTGCGCCGCTGCTGCGCTGCTGCGTGGAGTGGAAGCGCGAGGCCGGCTTGGGCGCTGCCATGAAGGCCGCGCTGGAGCCGCGCTACCTGCTCGGCATCGGCGCCGCCGCGGGGCTGTTTGCGTTTCCGGTGCTGTTCAATCTGTGGCATTTCGGCGTCCCCAATATCATCGCCACGGTCTCCACCAGCGTCGAGCTGGTCAGCCTGAACCGCCTGCATTCGTTTTTCTTCGACCTGAACCAGGGAATGATCGTCGGCGTGCCCGGCTTGCTCGCCGCGCTCGGGTTGTGGGGTTGGCAGCGCCAGCCCGGCAGCTCGCGCCTGCACGCACTGGCGCTGGGCGGTGCGGCGGCCGCGTTCGCCATCGCGCTCGCGCTCCCGGCGCTGGCCGCGCAGAACTGGAACTCGCTGGCCGTCGGCATGATGCGTTACGCGTTCTGGGGCGCGATGCCCTTCCTGTTCGTCTTCCTGTGGCGCCTGCACCTGAGCGCGCGCTGGCCGGCCGCGGTCGTCGCCGGTGTGCTGGCGGTCCAGGCCGGCTGTGCGCTGTATGCACTGCAATACCACACGCTCGAGTTCAGCCCGCTCGCGCGCTACACGCTCGCGCATGCGCCGGGCTGGTACAACCCCGATGCCGAGATCTTCCATGAACGCCTCGAACACCGGGAGCGCTATTTCGAGCCCGAGCGCATTTACGCCTACGCGGTCGACGGCGTCACCGTCAAGACGCTGTACAACCTGCGCAATCCCGAGGCCGAGGCGCGGCTGTGCGGCCCAGGCCGCGCGCTCGCGCCGGACAACGCTGTCGTCGATGGCGATCAGCAATGGCGCTACATCAACGGCGCGGTGAAATGCCGGACCGCCCTCACCCTGGCGGTCGGCCAGCCGGCGCTGCGGCTGGCCGACGGCTGGAGCACGCCCGAACATGGCGGCGGCGAATGGGAGGGCGTGTGGTCGGACGCCGCGCGCTCGCGCCTGGCGATCGACTTCGATCCGGCGCAGAAGCCCTCGCACATCAGTCTGCAGGGCCGCTATTTCGACGGCAACAAGCGCACGCGGGTGACCATCAACGGCATCGACCTCGGCTGGCAAGACCTGGCCACCATGCCCTCGCTGGCGCTGCCCGATGGGGGCGCCGTACTGACGCCGCCGCTCACGGTCGAGCTGGAGTACGACGCGCCCCACCGTCCCGCCGCCCGCGCGCCCGAGCAGCGGCGGCTCGGTTTCTTCCTGCAAACAGTCACATTGCGGTAACATTCTGTATTAACATTTAATTAAACTTGGGTTTTCATGCAAGTACTCGACTCCATCGCCGTCGTCATTCCCAGCTACCGCGTGACCCGCCAAGTGCTGGATGTGATCGCCGGCATCGGGCCCGAGGTCAGCCGTATTTATGTGGTCGATGACCAGTGCCCGGACAGCTCGGGCACGCTGGTGCGCGGCGCCTGCGCCGATCCGCGCGTGACGGTGCTGCAGCACGCGAAGAACCTGGGCGTGGGCGCCGCCGTCATGACCGGCTACCGGGCCGCCATCGCGGATGGCGCGACGATCATCGTCAAGCTCGACGGCGACGGCCAGATGGATGCGCGCCTGATCCCGAACTTCGTCGCGCCCATCCTGGCCGGCGAGGCCGACTACACCAAGGGCAACCGCTTCTACGACCTCGAGCAGATCCACGCGATGCCGCCGATGCGCCTGTTCGGCAACGCGCTGCTGTCGCTGCTGACCAAGCTGTCGTCCGGCTACTGGGACCTGTTCGATCCGACCAACGGCTACACCGCGATCCACGCCGACGCCGCGCGCCACCTGCCGTTCGACAAGATCAGCCAGCGCTATTTCTTCGAGACCGACATGCTGTTTCGCCTGAATACCCTG
>DASRXO010000263.1:0-2173 GCA_035654095.1 Telluria sp. | reverse complement strand
GAGATGTCGCGCATCTTGCCGAAGATCGGATCGAGCGCCTGCACCGCCAGGCTTTGCTCGCCGCGGATCGCGTCGACCACCAGCGCGTAGCGGCGCAGGCCGGAGCCGATCACCACCACCGCCAGTTCGTCGGCGCCCGGCGCCAGCTCGCCCAGTTCCAGCACCTGCGCAGCCGAGACCAGTCCCAGGTGCTCGCCGCCGGACTCGAAGAACTGCTTGTTCTCCAGCGTGTGGATGGCGCCCGGCGCCACCTTCAGCACGCGCTCGACCTTGACGATCGGGATCGCGTAGGCTTCGCCCTGCACCTCGACCACCAGCGCGCGCACGATCGACTGGGTCAGCGGCAGCGTGATCGAGGTGCGGAAGCCGGCGCCCGCTTCGGATTCGATGCGCACGGTGCCGTTCTGTTCGCGGATGGTCCGCAGCACCACGTCGAGGCCGACCCCGCGGCCCGAGATCTCGCTCGCGGTCTCCTTCAGGCTGAAGGCGGGCAGGAACAGGAACTCCATCAGCTCGGCCTGCGACAGCGCGCCCGCCATCGTGGCGCTGGCCATCTTGCGCGCGACCACGGCGGCGCGGATGCGCTCGGGATCGACGCCGCGGCCGTCGTCGCGGATCTCGATGTTGAGCATGCCGGCGCGGTGGCGCGCCTCCAGCCAGATGGTGCCGAACGGCGGCTTGCCGGCGGCCGTGCGTTCGGCCGGCGTCTCCATGCCGTGGTCGACCGCGTTGCGCAGCATGTGGTTGAGCGGGCTTTCGATCCTGGCGAGGATGTCGCGGTCGACCAGCGTGTCGTCGCCGCTGACGGCCAGTTGCGCCTCCTTGCCGAGGCTGCGCGCGAGGTCGCGCACCATGCGCGGGAAGGCCTGCACGCCGTCGCGGAACGGCCGCATGCGCAGCGCCAGCACTTCGTCGACCAGGTTCTTCGACACGCCCAGCAGGCGCCGCTCGTAGTTCTCCATGTCGGCCAGGTGGCCGAGCAGGAACTGCTTGAGCGGCTGGGTCTTCTGCAGCACCAGCATCGATTTGTCGACCAGCGCCGGGTCGGCGCTGCGCACCAAGGCCTCGTGCAGCTGTTCGATCGCCTGCAGCAGGCTGCTCTGGTTGCGCTTGAAGCGCTGCAGCGACTGGATGTGCGGATGCATCTGGTGCGCATCGATGCGCGCCGCGCTGGCCAGGGCCAGCAGGCGGTCGAAGTTCTGGGCCTGCGTCTTGGCTGCCGGCGCGCCGCCGCGCAGCGCGGCCGCCGGCTCGGACGCGGACTCGGATGCCGCCTCCTCCGGTGCGGACGGCGCCGGGTCGGCCGCCGCTGCCGCGGGCGCGGCAGTTTCGGCGGCCAGCGGTGGCGGCGACTGGATCTGCGCGATGCCGCGGATCGCGTCCAGCACCGCCCCGATGCGCGCCGCGTTCTGCTCCAGCCAGCCGGCGATGCCGTCCTCGGCCAGCGGCGAAAACTGCAGGATCAGGTCGACCCCCGACAGCAGCACGTCGATGCGCGCGGGCGTCAGCTGCAGCTGGCCGTGCTGGGCCGCGATGAAGGCGTCCTCCATGCCATGCGCCAGTTGGACCACCACGTCGAGGTTGACGATCGAGGCCGCGCCCTTGATCGAATGGGCCGCGCGCATCATCGATTCGATGATGCCGGCGTCGCCCGCGCCGCGTTCCATCGCCAGCAGGCCGTCGGTCAGGGTCTGGGCCTGGCCGTCGGCCTCCATGCGGAACAGGTCCAGCATCGAGAATTGACTGAGGTCGCCGTGTTGGTCCTGGCTCATCGCAGCAGCCTTGCGAGTTGGTGGCCGAGCAGTGCGCCATCGAGCACGCCGACCTGCAGCTCGCCCTCGCTCAGCACCCCGGTCAGATAGCGCAACAAGCCCTTGTTGATGGTGGCGGCCGGCGCCCGCAGGCCGCCGGCGCGGTAGCGCGCGATGCCGTGCAGGTCGGCCACCGGCAGCGCGAAGGCCTGGCCGTCGGACTCCACCACCAGCAGGCGCGCGAAGGTGTGGCGCGCGGCCTGCGCCGGCGCGTCCGCCTCGTCGATGCCGAACAGTTCGGCCAGCGACATCGCCGGATACAGCTTGCCGCCGACGTTGACGATGCCGGCCAGCCCGCGCCCGCTGCGGTGCGGCAGCGTGTGGCTGGCCGCTTGCGGCGCGACCGACTGCACCATCGCGGT
>DASRXO010000262.1:0-7230 GCA_035654095.1 Telluria sp. | reverse complement strand
CCGCTGTTGATCAGCGCGGCGCTGCTGTCGATGTCGAGTGCGGCCAGCAGCGCTTCGAGCAGGCTCGCGTGGTCCTTGCAGTCGCCGTAGCGGTTCTCCAGCACGGTCGCGGCCGCATGCGGCACCACGCCGCCGGCGCCGATGTACACGCCGACGTAGCGGATGTTCCTGCGCACCCAGTCCGACAAGGCCAGCGCCTGCGCGCGCGGCCCGGCCAGGCCGCCCGCGATCTCGCGCGCCAGCGCCCGGATCACCGGATTGCCGGCCGCCTTGTCGTGGGCTCGCGCATCGTAGGCGCGGGCGAAGGCGGCGTAGTCGGCGAAGGTCGACACCGCCAGCCGCTTGCCGTAATCGAGGTAGCTGACCGACTCCGCTTCGATGCGCTGGTTGTCGCCCTCGAGGTAGCGCCAGCGGTAGCGCTGGCGGCCCGGCGGGCTGGGACTGTCGACGCGCTCGAAGCCGGCGGCGTCGGCATACAGCGGCATGGTTGCCGGCATGTCGTAGATCAGTTCGAACTGGCGGTTGAGGTAGAACTGGGATGAGGAGATGTCCTCGAATTGGCCGGGAAACAAGGGCGTGCCGCGCTTGAGCACGTAGCGCAGCACCAGTTGGTCGCCCACCGCGACGTCGGGGAACACCACGATCTTCAGGCGCGTGTCCTGGAACATGGGCGCGTCGGTGGAGGCCGATTCCTGCTGGTCGCGGATCTGGTCCGGCTGTACCGCCACCGTGCGGCCGTCGGGCTTGCGGGTGTAGGCCGCGACGCTGGCGATCTCGTCGAGCGTCTTGTTGTAGCTGATGTAGTACTGGCCGTGCGCCTGCACCGCGCGCGGCTGGACGATGGTCTTCACGTTGTCGACCGTGAGCGTGTAGCTGCCGTCGGTCTCGACCACGAAATGCTGGATGTATTTGTCGATCACCAGCGACGGGTCGGTGCCGGTGTCGGCGCCGCGCGCAAGCGGCAGGGCGAGCAGGCAGCACAGGGCGGCGGCGAGGCGGGAAGGCATGGAGCGCTCCGGAGTGGCTGAGCCCGCGGGCTCGACCGATCCATGGTACGCAGCGGTGCCCGTATGCTGTTGAGATGCCGCAAGTACGGCCTTGCTGCGATAATTCAGGCATGAGTGCACTTTCCTTCCATGCCGGCCCACGCGCGCTGGCCCACATCCGCGCGCACGGCTTGCGGGCGCAGGACGTCGCCATCGTCCCCGCGGCGGCGGGCGGACCCAAGGGCCTGATCTTCCAGGCGCTCGACCAATATCTGTTCGGCGACTGGCTGGCGGCCGCGCCGCGCGAACGCACGCTGATCGGCGCCTCGATCGGCGCCTGGCGCATGGCCGCGGCCTGCCATGCCGATCCGCAGGCCGCGTTCGCGCGGCTCGGCGCGCTGTACTGCGGCCAACGCTACGCCAGCACCACGCCCTCGCAGCAAGAGATCGACGAGGTCTGCCAGCAGCTGCTCAGCGATTTCGTCGGTGGCCATGAAGACGAGATCGTCAACCATCCGCATCACCGCCTGCATATGCTGACCGTGCGCGGCTTGGGCGGGCTGGCCGCGCCGGCCGGCCGCCATGCCGAGATGCGCGGCTTCGCGGCGGCGGCGCTGCACAACCTGGCGTCGCGCGCGCGCCTCGGCCGCATGCTGGAGCGGGTGGTGGTGGCCGACCGCCGCGCCGTCTCGCCCTGGCTGGCCGAGCGCTTCGACGCCTTCACCACGCATTTTTCGGTGCTGAGCGAGGCCAACCTCGCGGCCGCGCTGCTGGCCTCGGGCACTTTGCCGCTGGTGATGAAGCCGGTGCGCGCGATCGGCGGCGCGCCGCCCGGCAGCTACTGGGACGGCGGCATCATCGATTACCATCTGGCCTTGCCGTACGCGCGCCTGGCGCCGGGCGAGCTGGTGCTGTACCCGCACTTCAGCGAGCACATCGTGCCGGGCTGGCTGGACAAGGGATTGCCGTGGCGGCGCGCCGCGCGCGGCCCGAACCGCGCTTGGCTCGACAACGTGATCATCGCCGCGCCGACCGCGGCCTTCCTCGCCACGCTGCCGCGCGCCAAGCTGCCCGAACGCAAGGACTTCAAGCACTACGGTCTCGACCATGACGCGCGGATCCGCAACTGGCGGCGCGCGATCGCCGAAGGGGGGCGCCTGCGTGACGAGTTCGCCGCCTTCGCCGCCGCCCCGGACGTCGCGCGCATCCGGCCGCTGTGAACGGCCGCCATGCGAGGACGCGGCGGCATTTTGCGGCCTTCGGGCGCGTCCGAGGTTACAATGTGGGGTTCCGGGCTTGACGCGCAGGCGCGCGGCCCTCGTTTATCGAATTAGAAAGTTTTCCCATGAGTCTGCAATGCGGCATCGTCGGCCTGCCTAACGTCGGCAAGTCCACCCTTTTCAACGCCCTGACCAAGGCCGGCATCCCGGCCGAGAACTACCCCTTCTGCACGATCGAGCCGAACGTCGGCGTGGTCGAGGTGCCGGATCCGCGCATGGCCGCGCTGGCCGCGATCGTCAAGCCCGAGCGCATGGTCAACGCGATCGTCGAGTTCGTCGACATCGCGGGTCTGGTGGCCGGCGCGTCGAAGGGCGAGGGCCTGGGCAACCAGTTCCTGTCGCACATCCGCGAGACCGATGCGATCGTCAACGTGGTGCGCTGCTTCGAAGACGACAATGTGATCCACGTGGCCGGCAAGATCAGCCCGCTCGACGACATCGAAGTGATCCAGACCGAGCTGGCGCTGGCCGACATGGGCACGGTGGAAAAAGCGATCCATCGCGAGAACAAGAAGGCGCGCTCGGGCGACAAGGACGCCGCCAAGCTGGTGGCCCTGCTCGAACGCATGATGCCGCACCTGAACGACGCCAAGCCGGTGCGCGCGATGGGGCTGGACGCCGAGGAAATGCTGCTCATCAAGCCGCTGTGCCTGATCACGGCCAAGCCCGCGATGTACGTGGCCAATGTGTCCGACACCGGCTTCACCAACAACCCGCTGCTCGACCAGCTGACCACCTACGCCAACAGCCAGAACGCGCCGATCGTCGCGATCTGCGCCGCCATCGAGTCCGAGATCGCCGACCTCGACGACGCCGACAAGGGCGCCTTCCTGGCCGACATGGGCATGCAAGAGCCGGGCCTGGACCGGCTGATCCGCGCGGCCTACAAACTGCTCGGCCTGCAGACGTATTTCACCGCGGGCGTGAAAGAAGTGCGGGCCTGGACCATCCACGTGGGCGACACGGCGCCGCAAGCGGCGGGCGTGATCCACACCGACTTCGAGCGCGGCTTCATCCGCGCCCAGACGATTGCGTATGACGACTACATCGCCTACAAGGGCGAGACCGGCGCCAAGGAGGTGGGCAAGATGCGCGCCGAGGGCAAGGAATATGTGGTCAAGGATGGCGACGTGTTGAACTTCCTGTTCAACGTCTAACTTCGAAGAGGCATTTCGTTCTGTTGCAGAACTTGAAGAAATGCCCCTTCTTCCCTGCGAAAGCCGCGCACTTCGCGGCTGCGCAGCTTACTGGTGTGTCAGATTCAATGCCGAATAGGCTACCGTTGACTGGGTGCCGTCCGCATTGTCATCCTGATTGTAACTGCCCGCTTTGAAGTACAGGGTCACGCCACTCCAATTAGCCGTCTGGTAGACATAGGTCTGATTCGGCGCGGTCCTCACGGCGCCCGTGGCGAGCGACGTCACTGTTACGGAGAGTACCACCGTCATGGCGCTGCTGGTGCCTGTTGCGCTGATGGTGTAATCGATCTTGTCCTTGAGCGCTACGGCAGACAGCACCGGATGCCTGACTTCAGTGTCGCCGGCGGCCAATTTGATGCCGACTTCGATTGCACCGTTACTCCACCGCAGTTTCAATGCTTCCGACCCGGCGCCTGTGGAATCGCCATGAATCTGCGCGAAGATGATTTCGCCGGTATGGTTGGTGGTGCTGGTGCCCGGTTGATTGATGACCCTCACCGTTCCGGATTCGACATTGGTATATGTCTGGCCAACCGTCCAGTTATTTGTCAGTTCTCGCAGTTCGACCCGTCCAAATTTTGTCGTTCCGGTGGTTTCTCCGCCGGATGGTGTCTTGAATATCACCGCGCCGGGTTCGACGTTGGCGTAGCAGTGGGTGCTATCGAAGCAATTGCTGAAGAAATAGATATCCGAATAGGTCGCGCCTAGTGGGCTGATATCGACCTGATTGCCGGAACTGTTGAATGTCGTCAGTTTATAGTTGTTAACCATCACTGGAAAATTCTGGCCTGGTTTGAGATTCGGGTCCAGACCGGTGGCAGGGCATGTGCCGGCGCCCGTGGTCCAGACTTCCATTTCGGTCAGGCTGACAAATTTATTGACATCGCTGCCAGTACTCTGCATGCGGACATATCTGGCCGGCGCGTCCGGAAAATCATAGGTCAGCAGTGAGTTCGATATGCCGTTGCTGGTGCCCGCATACACGTTGGTCCAGGTATTGCCGTCGGTCGATAGTTGTACGGTGATGTTGTAATGACGTTGATCGCCGTTTAGCCATGCCAATTTGACATAGTCGACCTGGTAGCAGCCGCCCAGGTTGTATTGAATCCACTGCGGCGCGCTGGTGGCATCGGCCGACCAGCGAGTGGTCAGCGATCCGTCATCGGCGTTTGGCGGCAAATTGGAGTCGCTGCTGCTGGCGGTGACGTTGGCCTGTGGCACGCTTAATTTTGTTGTGGTGGCGAACGCGGATGCGGATGTCAGGATAATTGCCACGGCCAACAGGCAATTAAGCAGTCCTGCGGATGTCTTCGAATTTTTCCGATGATTTGTCATAAGGGTCTCCAAAAAGTATTCAATGATTCTTATGTGAGCTTGCATGTGTTGTCGTAAATCATTTTCCCTACTGTGCCTGCAGACGTAGGCATTTCACCTACATGTCGAGTCCCGCTCGATCATCAACGCGCTTGGCGAATAGCTTCTGCTGCCGCTCGTCGAGCGCTTGAATCCGTGTGTTTCCATCGACCGCTCGCAGCGGGGCGCGATGGTTGTGGAGCTTGAGATAGTCCGTCAGCGTGGCTTCCACATCGGCGCGCGAGTCGAAGCGCGCTGCTCCAGTCAGCGACAAGAAGTTAAACGATTTACTAAATACTCTTGAATAATCCAAGTGTATACCATAATTCATGGAGTTAAACGTTTAATTAAATATACTCAAGAACTTGCTGTGCTCAAACGGTTTTGCTTGATATTTATGCAAGTTCCCTGCGCCGCCCGAATGAAATTCGTGGAAGGCCATAGGGGCGGGGTATGATCTGACGAGGCTGCCTGAAATGAGCTTGGAGACAAGGAGTTGGACCTGGTTTTCTGATTTGATGTCTGAGCGATGCAGCCAGGCCCTTCGGGGTCTTTTTTTCGATAAGGGGAAACATGAAGACATTCCGACTTGGGCTGCTGTTGCTGGCGGCCGTGGGCATGGCGGCGGCGCATGACGACAGCGCGATCAATTGCGACAGCTGCGCCGGATGGAACCAGCCGCAGGCGCCGTTCAACATCTATGGCAACAGCTGGTATGTGGGCACGGCCGGCTTGTCGGCGGTGCTGGTGACCAGTCCGAAGGGACATATTTTGCTGGACGGCGCCTTGCCGCAATCGGCGGCGCAGATCGAGCAAAACATCGCGGCGTTGGGATTCCGGATCCAGGACGTCAAGCTGATCGTCAACTCGCACGCGCATTTCGACCATGCGGGCGGC
Source organism: Telluria sp. (assembly GCA_035654095.1). Taxonomy (GTDB): domain Bacteria; phylum Pseudomonadota; class Gammaproteobacteria; order Burkholderiales; family Burkholderiaceae_D; genus Telluria_A. Next base: position 1,515 of record DASRXO010000262.1, on the reverse strand, counting down.
ATCGCGGCGCTGCAGAAGGCCAGCGGCGCGGTGGTGGCGGCCAGCGCGGCGGGGGCGCAGTGGCTGCGGGACGGGGCCCACGGCAAGGACGATCCGCAATACGATGCCCGGCACCAGGCGCATTTTCCGCCGGTGGCCGAGGTCAAGGTGGTGCGCGACGGCGAAGTGCTGAGCGTCGGCGACTTGCGCCTGACCGCGCACATGACGCCTGGCCACACGCCGGGCGGCACGACCTGGTCATGGCGTGCGTGCGAAGAGGGTCGCTGCGTGGACGTGGTGTATGCCGACAGCCTGACGCCGATCTCGGCGGAGGGTTTCCGCTTCTCGGGCGACCAGAAGCATCCCGACATCTCGGACGCATTCAAGGCCAGCATCGCCAAGGTGGAGGCGCTGCGCTGCGACATCGTGGTATCGGTGCATCCGGACTTCACTGGCACCTTCCAGAAGTTGGCGGCGAAGAGCGCCAACGCGAACCCCTTCCTGAGTCCGGGCGGCTGCCGCGAATACGCCAAGGCGGCGGCCAAGTCCCTGACTGCGCGGCTGAACAGCGAGCAGCAAGAAAAAACCAAGTAAGCCCCGAAGCGAGCCCGGCCCACAGGCTTTTTTGCATCCAAAAATTTGGGGTCACGTCTGACATTCGTACATTTCGCTGCCGAAATGTACGAATGTCAGACGTGACCCCAAATTTTCGAGCGGCATTCTCTACCGCGCCGTCCCGGGGGAAACCGCACAGGCCTCGCGCAAACTGCTTTGCCGCATGAAAAACGGCATGGGGTCACATCTGACATTCGTACATTTCAGAGATGAAATGTACGAATGTCAGATGTGACCCCATGTGTTGCGGCGGAAATGGATTAGAGCTGGCTCATGCCGCCGTCGACAATCAACTCGGTGCCGACGATGTAAGCCGCTTCCGGCGACGACAGGAACAGCACCGCGCCCGCCACTTCATCCGGCGTGCCGAAACGCTTGATCGGGATCTGCTGCTCGATGCTGGCCGCCATCTGGTCGAGCTGCTCGCCGCTGATGCCGAGCTTGCCGTACAGCGGCGTCGACACCGGCCCCGGGCTCACCACGTTCACCCGCACCCCCTGCCCAATCAGCTCGGCCGACAGCGTCTTGGCAAACGAGATCAGCGCCGCCTTGCTGGCCGCGTACACGCTCGAATTCGGCATCCCGATATGCGCGTTGATCGAGCCGTTCAGGATCACCGCCGCGCCCTTGTTCAGCAACGGCGCCAGCGCCTGGATCGCGAAGAACACGCCCTTCACATTGATGTCGAAGGTCTGGTCCCACAGCGCTTCGTCGATCTGCTCGAGCGCACCGAACTTGGCCACGCCGGCGTTCACGAACACCGCGTCGAGCGTGATGCCCTGCTCGCGCAAGGTCCGGGCCAGCAGCTTGCCGGCCTGGATGTCGCCCTGGTCGTTCTTCAGCGCGATCGCGCCGGCGCCGAGTTGTGCCTTGGCCCGCTCCAGCGCGGCCTCGTCGCGCCCGGTGATGATGACGCGCGCG
>DASRXO010000261.1:0-2796 GCA_035654095.1 Telluria sp. | reverse complement strand
CGGGGTGTGCATCGCGATCCGCGTGTCGAACGGGGCGTTGGTGGCGATCACCGCCGCGCCGGCCGTCACGCTGGCGTCGCCGGTGTGCACGCGCTGGGCGGCGCCGGCCGCCTCCATGCCACGTGCGCGGGTGCTGTCGTGGATCCGTCCGCCCAGGCTGGTGATGGCGCGCGCCAGGCCGTCCAGGTAGCGCAGCGGGTGGAACTGGGCCTGGCGCGCGAAGCGCAGGCAGGGGCCGGTGTCGAAGTGCAGGCCGGGCACGCGCTCGAAGCGGCGCACGTTCAGGCCGAGCCGGCTAGTGACCGCGTATTCGCGCTCGAGCACCTGGTCCCAGGCGCCGTGCGGGTTGAACAGGTAGCCGTCGAGACGCTCGAATTCGCAGTCGATATGCTCGGTGCGGATGATCGATTCGACGCAGGCGGTGGCCTTGCGGTAGCTGTCGGCCACCAGCGTCGCCTGCGCGGTGCCGAAGCCGCGTTCGATCTCGCTGTAGCGCTCGTCGGGCGGGAAGAAGTGGGCGGCCGAGTGGCCGCTGGCCCCGGCGCCGATGCCGGCGCGGTCGATGACGACCACCGATTTGCCTTCGCGCAGCAGCATGTAGGCGGTGGTCAGGCCGGCGATGCCGGCGCCGATCACGCAGACGTCGGCCCGGGTGTCGGCGATGAGCGGCGGATAGGCCGGCAGCGTCGCGCTGGCCATCCAGGCGGACGTGTTGCCGCTGGCCTCTCGTGGTTCGGATGTGGTGTGCATGGTCCGCTCCTGTTCCTTTAGTTTTGGAAACAGTAGACTCCATCCAGCTCAGCACTACGGTGCGCGTCCGCACATTGAGTGTTGGAACAAATTACCTGTTGATGTAGGAGCGGATCCTGTCGGCGAGTGCGGCAATTACTACGCGGCGGCGCGCAAGACGGCGGGGTTTGCCTGCGAGCGCGCCCATGTGCACCACGGCTAGCCCGCGCGGCTAGGCTTGATAGGGATCCGGGTAGCCGAGCGCCGCGAGGATGTCGCGCTCGAGCTGCTCCATCTCGGCCGCTTCCTGGTCGTCGTGGTGGTCGTAACCCTGGGCGTGCAGCACGCCGTGCACGACCAGGTGGGCGCTGTGCTCCTCCAGCGTTTTGTTTTGCTCGGCCGCTTCGCGCTCCAGCACGTCGGTGCACAGGATGATGTCGGCGCGTGTCGGTTCGTCGTCGGCGACGGCTTCGCCCTCGTTGTAGGCGAAGGTCAGCACATTGGTGGCGTAGTCCTTGCCGCGGTAGTCGCGGTTCAGCGCCTGGCCCTCTTCGGCGTCGACCAGGCGGATGGTCAGTTCGGCCGGCGCCATCAGCGCGGCCTGGACCCAGCGCCGCAGCTTCTGGCGCGTGACCACCGCCTCCAGCCGCGGGTCCGGATATTGCACCGACAGCGAGAGTTTATTTTTTGCGGACATTGCGGGCCGCCGTGGGTTTGGGCAGCGCGATCAGTTCCTGCATCGACGCCGCGTTTTCATACGCGTCGACGATGCGCGCCACCAGCGGATGGCGCACCACGTCGGCGCTGGAGAAGTGGGTGAAGGCGATGCCGCGCACGTCCCTGAGCACGTGCACGGCGTCGATCAAGCCGCTCTTCTGGGTCTTGTGCAGGTCGACCTGGGTGACGTCGCCGGTCACCACCGCCTTGCTGCCGAAGCCGATCCGGGTCAGGAACATCTTCATCTGTTCGACCGTGGTGTTCTGCGCCTCGTCGAGGATCACGAAGGCGTGGTTCAGCGTGCGCCCGCGCATGTAGGCCAGCGGCGCGATTTCGATCACCTGTTTCTCGAACATCTTCTGGGTGCGGTCGAAGCCGAGCAGGTCGTACAGCGCGTCGTACAGCGGGCGCAAATACGGATCGACCTTGGACGCCAGGTCGCCCGGCAGGAAGCCGAGCCGCTCGCCCGCCTCCACCGCGGGGCGCGTGAGCACGATGCGCTTGACCGCGTCGCGCTCGAGCGCGTCGACCGCGCAGGCCACCGCGAGGTAGGTCTTGCCGGTGCCGGCCGGCCCCACGCCGAAGCTGATGTCGTGCTCGAGGATCGCGCGCAGGTACTGGATCTGGTGTGGGGTGCGCCCGCGCAGGTCGCTGCGGCGCGTCTTGAGCACCGGGCTGCTGATCTCGGCCTCGTCGGCATGCGGCGCGTCGGATTCCTGCGGCGCGATGGTCGGGGTCAGGCCGGAGCGCTGTTCGACCAGCGCCAGTTGCACCTCTTCGATCGGCACGATCTTGTTGGCCACCGCGTAGAAGCGCTCGAGGATTTCGACCGCGCGCTCGGCGTTGCTGCCGCTGACGATGAATTTTTCGCCGCGCCGGAAAATGGTGACGTCGAGCGCGGCCGAGATCTGGCGCAGGTTTTCGTCGAGCGGCCCGCACAGGTGGGCAAGCCGGGTGTTGTCCAGCGGCTCCGGGACGAAGTAGGACGGCTGGGTGGGGGTTTTGGTTTTCAACTGGCTTTGGCGATGGTGTCGGCGCTGGCGACTAGCTCGCCGCGCAAGGTGTAGTGGAGGCTCTCGGTGATGCGCACCTCGGCCATCTGGCCGATCAGCGCGCCGAAGCTGGTGCCCGGGTCGAAGTTGACCACGCGGTTGTTCTCGGTGCGGCCCTGCAGCTGGCCCGGGTCCTTCACCGACGGGCCTTCGACCAGGATGCGCTGCACGCTGCCGACCATCGCCGCGCTCAGCTTGCGGGTGTTGGCGTCGATCGCGGCCTGCAGCCGTTGCAGGCGCGCCAGCTTGAGCTCGTGCGGCGTGTCGTCCTGGAGATTCGCGGCCGGGGTGCCGGGGC
>DASRXO010000260.1:0-2568 GCA_035654095.1 Telluria sp. | reverse complement strand
GGCCTTCGTCGGCGCCTTCGCCGAGGCCGCCATGGTCGGCGGACTGGCCGACTGGTTCGCGATCACGGCGCTGTTCCGTCATCCGCTCGGCCTGCCGATTCCGCACACGGCCATCCTGCCGCGCAACAAGGACCGGCTGGGCGAGAGCATCGCCAATTTCCTGCAGCATAATTTCATGACGCGCGAGGTGTTGCGCGACGAGTTGGCGCGGGTCGACTTCGCCGGCGCCGCCGCGGACTGGCTGCTCGACGAGGCGAATCGCAAGGCGCTGGCCGGCAACGTGGTGCATGGCGTGCCGGCGCTGCTGCGGCTGGTCGCGGACAAGGACGCCGACGACTTCCTGCGCCGCGCGCTCGGCGGCTCCGTCGGCCACGTCAAGTTGGCGCCGCTCCTGGCGCGGGTGCTGGGCGTGCTGGTGGCCGGACGCCAGCATCAGGTGCTGCTCGAACGCATCCTCGGCATCGTGGCGCGCGCGTTCGAGCAGAACCGCGGCTACATCCGCCAGAAAGTGCATGAGAACAGTCCGCGCTGGATGCCGCGCGCGCTCGACGAGAAATTCTTCGAACGCCTGATCGAGGGCATCGAGAGCATCCTGGCCGAGATCCAGGCCGAGGACAGCGAGTGGCGCGAACGGTTCGAAGCCGCCACCCACGAGCTGATCGACAAGCTGTCCACCTCGCAGGACTACGAAGACCGGCTGCGCGCCATGCTCTCCAACAGCCTCGGCCATCCGCTGTTCCTGGCCTACCTGCAAGACCTGTGGCAAGACATCCGCCAGCGCCTGCTGGCCGACACCACGGCGCCCGATTCGCGCACCGCGGCGTGGCTGGCGGCCGCGCTGCTCGCGTTCGGCCGCGCGCTGGAGCAGGACGCGGCGATCCGCGCGCGCCTCAACCAGTGGCTGCGCGCGATCGCGGCCGACGCCATCGTCGAGCGGCGCGCGGTGATCGCCGCGGTGGTGCGGCGCGTGATCCACAGCTGGGATGCCGACACCGTCGCCCAAAAATTCGAACTGTATGTCGGCCGCGACCTCCAATACATCAGGGTGAACGGCACGCTGGTCGGCGGCAGCGTTGGCTTGCTGCTGTACCTCGTGTCGCTGGCATTCTGAGTCGCACCGGCGCGCCGGCGACTCCTCGCGAGGGGTCAACCGTTGGGGCGCATAAGAAATTTCTCACCTGTGGCGCGGCGGCTGTACGCAACGATTATTTCTGGCGAAAGCGCATCGGTGAGGGATATCTCCGAGGTGTAATGACTGGCAAAGGTGGTGGTCAACTCCCTGGTCGCCCGATCGCGGAGACGCTGCGCCGTCGCGGGGTCGATCTTCTCGTAGAACCAGGTCATCAGCCAGCCGCCGACGCCCCATGCCATACCGAGATTACCTTCGAGCACCTTTGGGCCTGGGTTCAGCATGCCGTAGATATAAACCTGCTTGTGTACCGATGAGCCGTAACGACTGTAGCTCTCTGCTTTGGCGGCGAGCGCCTCCTCCATGGCGCGCACGATGGTCGCCGCCATCGTTCCGCCACCGATCGCGTCGAACGCCAGGGTGGCCTCGGTCTCCGCTACCGCTTCGACCAAATCGCGTTGGAAGCCAGGGGACGTGCTGTCCAGAACGTGCTTGGCGCCGAGCTGCCGGAGGATGTCCACCTGTGCTTGATTGCGGACGATGTTCACCAGCGGGATCTGGTCCTTGAGGCAGACTCGATTGAGCATCTGCCCGAGATTGGAGGCGGCGGCGGTGTGGACCAGAGCGCGGTGCCCTTCGCGGCGCATCGTCTCGACCATACCAAGCACGGTGAGGGGATTAATGAAAGCCGACGCTCCCTCGCGCGCCGAAACGCCATCGGGCAATACAAAGCACTCCGCAGCTTTCACCACGCGGTACTGAGCATACATTCCCAGCGGGCTACGCGCCGCCACCGTGCGTCCGATGAGCGCTTGCATCTCCGAGCCCGCATCGACCACCACGCCTGCGCCCTCGTTACCGGCCGGCAGCGCTCGATCCAGTCTTGCCTCAAGCCCCGACATACGTTCCAACGGGATGCTTGCGGAGGCGGTCGGCCGCGCCGGCGTTCCGCCCGCTTGAATATTGGCCGGATCGGCCGGCCCAAGGAGCAGGATGATGTCCGAGGGATTGAGCGGAGCGGCGTCGACCCGGACAACAAGCTCGTCCGCGGCTGGCTTCGGCACAATCACCTCCTCGAGCCAGAGTTCTAGCCGGGCCTCGGAAGTGATCTTGGTACGTAATTCCAGACTACTGATAGGGGGCATCGTGATCGCCTCGTTTACGGTGTGTTTACGGCTGATGGCGGTGATCGCTTTCTCGCTGCATGCCGAAGCAAGACAAGATGAATAACGAACGATCCTTACCGGATTCTAATAGATTGTGATGAAGCGTGCTGACCAGCAAGCGGTGGCGATATCGCACTGGCCGCGCGTGCGGCGACGCGGCAAAGTTCCCGGGCCAGCAAGGCATTGTTTGATGCATCTCAGGCGCGATCGCGATAGCTGATCCAGCCGTTTCCAGTCGGACTCGGCAGTCAGTTTCGCGTAAGGCGGGCAGCC
>DASRXO010000259.1:0-2600 GCA_035654095.1 Telluria sp. | reverse complement strand
TTCTATCCGGTGCTGGTCGAGGGCGAGGGCCGCACCCTGATGGCCGGTGAGCACATGAGTTACCTGGGCGGCTGGCAGGCCGGGGCGATCGAATCGTCGTGGCAGCAGATCGGCCGCATCCACCAGCGCCTGTCGGCCGCGTGAGGAGGTGGGCATGCACCGACTCGTATTGATCGCCATGCTGGCCGCTGCCGGCCAGGCGGCGGCCCAGGCGCCCGACGGCAAGACGCTGTTCGCCAAGAACTGCGCGGCCTGCCATCAAGTCACGGGCGCCGGCATTCCGGGCGCCTTCCCCGCGCTCAGGGGCAACGCCTTCGTGCAGGGCGATGCCGCGGCCGTGATCGCGACGGTGCTCAAGGGCCGCGGCGGCATGCCGGCCTTTGGCGCCACGCTCGACGACGAGAAGATCGCGCTCGCACTCAGCTACGTCCGTTCGGCCTGGGGCAACCAGGCCGGCGCGGTGGACGCGGCGACGGTGCAGGCGGTGCGCAGCGGATCGGGCGCGGCCGCCGTCACCAAGCCGCAAGACAAGGGAACCATCATCCACTGAGCACGCCAGACTTGCATTCCAAAAACTTGGGGTCACGTCTGACATTCGTACATTTCACCCGTGAAATGTACGAATGTCAGACGTGACCCCAAAGCGTTACAAGGGTAGTGCGCAGGGGCTTGCTCATTGGGCTGCGTCGCAACAGCGCGGTTGGGGTCACATCTGACATTCGTACATTTCGTAGGTGAAATGTACGAATGTCAGATGTGACCCCAAGTAGGAAAAAGGCCCGAAACGTTCGGGCCTTTGCTTTGTTGCGGAGCGGATGCTTAGAAGGTGTAGTTCACGCGCCCGTAGTAGTAGCCGCCGTTGATGCCGATCGGCGAGAAGCTCGGGTAGATCGTGACCGCCGCGTTGTCGAGCGCCGCCCGCTGCGCCGTCAACAGCCCGCTGCTGACCATGTTCGGGTATTGGTTGAACAGGTTGTTCGCGCCGATCGATACCGTCACCGACTTGGTCAGCTGCAGCGACACTTCGAGGTCGGTCAGCGCCTTGGTCGCGATCCGGGTCTTGAAATACTCGCCGCCGTCTTCGGTGCCGTACTCGGACGACGGGCCGTAGATCGACTCGCGCAGGCTCACCGTCCACTGCCCCGATTTCCATAGCGCGCCCAGGTTGACGCGGAATTTGGGCGCGGCGTCTTCCAGGTCCGAGATCGCGGTCTTGTCGAGCAGCGTCTGCGGCAGCAGCTGGGTCGGGGCCTGGTTCACCTTGGTCACGACCGTCGTGCTGTAGCTGCCGGAGGCCGACCAGTCGACCCGTCCGATGTCGTACTTGCTGGCGTAGCTGAGCACCGCTTCCAGCCCGCGGCTGCGGGTGTTCACCGCGTTCGAGAAGATGTTGATGCCGGTGGTGTTGACGGTCGGGTCGAGCACATTGCCGTTGGCCTTGATCGCGGCCACCACCGCCGCCGAATTGACCGCGCCGCCGGAACCGAACAACGCGCCGCTGCCGACGATGCGGTCGCGGATCGCGATCTGGTAGGCGTCGAAGGTCAGCGACATTTTCGGCATCGGGTGCAGCACCAGGCCGATGCTGTAGTTGGTCGACTGCTCCGGCTTCAGGCCGTTCACCCCGACCAGCGCCGCCCCCGCCGAATTCGGCGCCAGCTGCACGAAGGCGGTGGTCGGCGAGACGTTGGTGGCCGAGTAATACTGCTCGGCCATCGTCGGCGCGCGGAAGCCGTTGCTGATGGTGCTGCGCAGCCCGACCTCGGGCGAGAAGTCGTAGCGGCCGGTGATCTTGCCGACCTTGGCGCTGCCGAAGTCGCTGAACTTCTCGTAGCGCCCGGCGAAGTCGAGCTTCAGGGCGGCGATCGGCGAGCCGGCCAGGTCGAAGTACACGGCCTTGTTGTTGCGGCTGTGGCGGCCGGCGTCGGTCAGCAGGAAGCCCGGATACGATTGCGAGCCCTCCTTGTAGCGCGAGCCCGCATCGCCGGCGCCGATCTCGTAGGTGTCGGTGCGCTGCTCGAGGCCGAACGCGACGTTGAGCGGCGACTTCCAGCCGATCTCGAATTCGCGGTTGAGGTCGAAGTTGTTGGTCCACTGGGTCGCGGTGAACTGGCCGGCGTGGAAGTCGAAGGGCGTGCTGCCGGTGTCGTTGTACAGCGAGATGTTGCCGCCGTTGGCCACGCCGATCGAATCGTCGTCCTTGCCGTAGGTGCTGGAGAAGTCCCAGTTCCAGTTGCCGGCGCGGCCCTTGATGCCGGCCGTGAAGCCGAAGTCGGTCTCGTCGATCGTCTCGCGCGGCGAGAAGCCGAGCGGATAAATCGTCGGCAGCCGGTTCGGCGTGCGGTAGTTCTCGAACGCGTCGGCCTTCTTCTTGCCGTAGGTGCCGTAGCTGTAGGCCGACAGGTCGCTGCCCAGGTCGATGCCGGCGTTGAAGCCGAGGATGTTCAGGTGGTAGGCGGCGTCGCCCGAGATGTGGTTGACGTAAGGGTAGCCGGGCACCGCGGTCAGCGTCGGCATCGACTTCAGGTTGCCCGCATCGATCACGCGCGGGTCGATGCCGCCGCGGTCGCTGTGGCCGTGGTACTTGGTCTCGGCGGTCA
>DASRXO010000258.1:0-2265 GCA_035654095.1 Telluria sp. | reverse complement strand
CGCCGCTGTCGGTGCAGCTCGAACAGCGCAAGGTGGCCGACACCCAGAAGGCGCTGGACGAAGCGCGCGAGGCGCTGACCGGCTTCGCGCTGCGCAACGGCTACCTGCCCTGTCCGGCGGTATCGGCCGCCAACGGCCTCGAAGACCGCAGCGGCGCGACTTGTCGCGACGGCAAGCGCGCCGGCTTCCTGCCGTGGGCCACGCTGGGCTTGGGCAAGCTCGACAGCTGGGGCCATCTGTACCGCTACAGCGTCGCCCCGGCTTACGCCAACAGCCAGGCCCTGTTCGGGCTGACCACGCCGCGCGACATCACGATCGGCACCCGCGACGCGCGCGGCAACCTGGTGGCGGCCAGCGCGATCAACGACATCCCGGCGGTGGTGATGTCGCACGGGAAGAACGGCTATGGCGCGTTCAGCGAGCTCGGCATCCGAGTGGCGGCGACCACGATGGGCAATGCCGACGAACGCGCCAACGCCGGCGAGGCCGGCATCGCCTTCGTCGCGCGCGTCCCGGGCGACGAAGGCACCCCCGGCGGCGAGTACGACGACCTGGTCACCTGGCTGTCGCCGAACGTGCTGTTCAACCGGATGGTCGCGGCCGGCACGCTGCCGCACTGACCATGCTGCGGCCCGCGCTCACCATCGCCCGCTACACCCTGCTCGAAGCGGTGCGCAACCGGCTTGGCTGGGTGCTGGCGGTCGTCGTGATCGCCGCGGTCGGCATCGGCGGCTTCCTCGGCGAACTGGCGCTGACCGAAAGCCGCGAGCTGCAGGCGGCGCTGCTGGCGGCGTCCTTGCGCCTGTTCGCGGTGTTCATGGTGGCGACCTTTGTCGCGGCCAGCACCGTGCGCGAGACCAACGACAAGGGGACTGAGATGCTGCTGGCGCTGCCGATGCCGCGCGCCGCCTACCTGCTCGGCAAGCTGCTCGGCTTTTGCCTGCTCGCGCTGCTGCCGGCGCTGGTGTTCGGCGCGCTCGCGCTGTGCTTCACGCCGGCCGGGCAGGCGGCGCTGTGGAGCGCGTCGCTGCTGTGCGAGCTGTGGATCGTGGCCGCCTTCAGCCTGCTGTGCGCGCTCAGCTTCAGCCATGTGCTGCCGGCGCTGGCGGCCACCGGCGGCTTCTACGTGCTGGCGCGCTCGGCCGCGAGCCTGCAGCTGCTCGGCCATGCGCAGGGCGGCGTGCCCAGCTTCGGCCAGCATGCGATCACGGTCGGCGTCGATGGGCTGGCGGCGCTGCTGCCGCGGCTCGACGGCTTCACCCGCACCGAGTGGATCGTCTACCACGACGGGGCCGCGGCCGATCTGCCGCCGCTGCTGGCGCAAACCGTCATCTATGTCGCGCTGCTGGCGGCCGCCGCGCTGTTCGACCTCTACCGCAAGGAGCTGTGATGCGCGCGCGCCCGCTGTCCCACGTACCGCCCGGCGTGATGCTGGCCTTGGCCGCGGCGCTGCTGGCGCAGCTGTGGTGGCACGCGCTGCAAGCGCGGCCCGAGGCGCACCTGCGGCCGCTGGCGCCGGCGCCATCGCTGGCGGCCTTGCGGCTGGCGAGCATGGGCGAGCCGGTCGCGCTGTCGAAGGCGCTGATGCTGTACCTGCAAGGCCAGGACGACCAGGACGGCCGCAGCATCGGCTGGCGCGAGCTCGACTATGGGCGGGTGCGCGACTGGCTGGCGCGCGCGCTGGCGCTCGATCCGCGCAGCCAGTACCCGCTGCTGGCGGCGAGCGAGGTGTACGGCGCGGTCGGCGATCCGGCGCGGGTACGCACGATGCTCGACTTCGTCTACCAGCGTTTCGGCGAGGACCCGAACCGGCGCTGGCCGTGGCTGGCGCATGCGGCGCTGGTGGCGCGCCACCGGCTGCACGACGTGCCGCTAGCGCAGCGCTATGCGCAGGCGATCCGGATCCACGCCACCGGCGCCGGCGTGCCGCCGTGGGCGCGCGAGCTGGAAGCCTTCATGCTCGAAGACATGGACGAGCTCGACAGCGCACAAGCGCTGATCGGCGCGCTGCTGGACAGCGGCCAGGTCGGCGACCCGCGCGAACTGGCCTTCCTCGAGCGCCGGCTCGCCGCCCTGAAGGCCCGGCGACGTTGAGCCGGTGTACTATACCAACCTGGGGTCAGGTCTGACATTCGGACATTTTAATTAGGGTCAGAGTCGAATTAATTCGAGAGTCATGAATTAATTCGACTCTGACCCTAATTAAAATGTCCGAATGTCAGACCTGACCCCATCGATAGAGAGAGAATGATGATGAAATTTATT
>DASRXO010000257.1:0-5379 GCA_035654095.1 Telluria sp. | reverse complement strand
CGCTTCGCCGGCACCAGCGAGAACTTCGCCAACTTCCCGGGACCGACCGGGTTGGCGACGACTTACAACTTCTGGGGCGGGCTGGGCGAGGCGGTGTTCGCGCTCGGCCAGGAGAAGGAACGGCGCCAGGATTTCGTGTGCCCGGCGATCGATACCGAAGACGAGACCGGCTTCGCCTTCCCGAAAGGCGTGAAAATCCTCGCGCTGCCCAAGCCGGTGGCGCTGCGCGACGCGAATTTTTCCTACCGCGCCGATTACATCCGCAAGGGCAATACGGTGTGGGTCAAGCGCCGCGTGACCTTCCGCCACGACGGCATGGTGTGCACGCCGGCCGATTACAAGCGCATGCAGCCGACCGTGGACCGCATGATCCGCGACCTCAGGAGCCAGTTGATCGTGCAGGCCTCGTGAGGCGCCGGCGTCCGCGTGGGCACGGTGCCCCGATGGGTAGGGTGGGTACGGGCACCATGCCCACGCGGGGTTTGATTGGTAGGGTGGGTATGGGCACCATGCCCACGCGGCTATGCGGTATGCAGCTGCATGGTCGCGATGTCGAGCTTGCCTTCGCAGGCCAGCGGGATGATGCGCAGACTCTTGTCGATCGCTTCTTCGATCAGCGCCTGCTCTTCGCGGCGCGGCCGGTGCAGCACGAAGTCGGCCACCGCCTGCTGCGAATTCAGGCTGCGCGGATGGCCGATGCCGAGCCGCAGCCGCCAGTAATCCTGGGTGCCGAGCGCGGCGGTGATGTCCTTCAGGCCGTTGTGCCCGCCCGAAGAACCGCCCTTCTTGAGCTTGGCCGCGCCGGGCGGCAGGTCGAGCTCGTCGTGCACCACCAGCACTTCGTCCGGCGCGATCTTGTAGAAGCGCGCCAGCCCGCCCACCGATTGCCCGGACCGGTTCATGAAGGTCTGCGGTTCGAGCAGCCAGACCTCGTGGCCGGCGATCGCGGTCTTGGCGATCAGCGCGTTAAAGCGCGACTCGCGCTGCAGGCGGCAGCCCGGCAGGCTGTTGGCCAGGTTGTCGACCAGCCAGAAGCCCGCATTGTGGCGGGTCTGTTCATATTCCGGGCCGGGGTTGCCGAGGCCGACGATCAGGCGAATGGACATGGATATTGAATTTGGCAAAACATGGATTATCGCGGAAAACAGGCGTTAAAAAACCCGCTCGGCTCGCGCCGGCGGGTTTTTTTTCAGCCGACCGAATTATTTCTTCGGCTTGGCGGCTGGCTTGGCAGCAGCGGCGGCCGCGGCAGGCGCGGCTTCGGTAGCGGCGGCGGTCGCTTCAGCGGCAACGTGGCCCGCCGGGATCGACGCGGTGGCGACGGTCTGGTTCGAACCGTGGGTGATCGCGGTCACGCCTTTTGGCAGCGTCAGGTCGGCAACGTGGATCGAGTGGCCGACGTCGATGGTCGCCAGGTCGACGGTGATGAACTCAGGCAGGTCGGCCGGCAGGCACGACACTTCCAGCTCGGCCAGCACGTGCGACACGGTGGCGCCGTGCAGCTTGACGGCCGGCGAGACATCGGCGTTGGCGAAGTGCAGCGCGACCTTCTTGTGCACCTTGGTCGAGGCGTCGACGCGCTGGAAGTCGGCGTGCAGCACCAGTTGCTTGAACGCGTGCATCTGGAAGTCGCGCAGCAGCACTTGCTGGGTCTTGCCGTCGATTTCCAGGTCCAGGATCGAACCGTGGAAGGCTTCTTTTTTCAGCGCGTGGTACAGCGCGTTGCCGTCCAGGGCGATCATGACCGGGGCTTCGGCGCCGCCGTAGATGATACCTGGGGTTTGGCCAGCATTACGCAGGCGGCGGCTCGCTCCGGTCCCCTGCAGATTGCGGTTGAATGCGATAACTTTCATGTGAAGCTCCAAAAAATGCGGGGCTGGATTGCCCCGCGGGGTGAAAACCCCCGCGACCAGGGGCTTTCTTACAAACCACAACGGCGCCCTGGCTGTGTCGCCAGGGCGCCGTGCGGAAAAACTGATGCGGAACTGCTTGAAACTTTAATCGATAAACAGCGACATCACCGAATCACCCTTGCTGATCCGCTTGAAGGTCTCGGCCAGCAACGGCGCGCAGGTCAGTTGACGGATCTTGCTGCAGGCCGTGCCGGCAGGCGTCAGCGGAATCGTGTCGGTCACCACCAGTTCATCGAGCGGCGACGCGGCAATGCGGTCGATCGCCGGGCCCGACAACACCGGGTGGGTACAGTAGGCCACGACCTTCTTGGCGCCGCGCTCTTTCAGCACCTCGGCCGCCTTGGTCAGGGTGCCGGCGGTGTCGACCATGTCGTCCATGATCACGCAGTTGCGGCCTTCGACTTCACCGATGATGTTCATCACTTCCGACACGTTCGCCTTCGGGCGGCGCTTGTCGATGATGGCGAGGTCGCAGCCGAGGCGCTTGGCCAGCGCCCGCGCGCGCACCACGCCGCCGACGTCGGGCGAGACCACCAGCAGGTCGTCGTAATTGCGTTTCTGCAGGTCGCCCAGCAGGATCGGCGACGCGTAAATATTGTCGACCGGGATGTCGAAGAAACCCTGGATCTGGTCGGCGTGCAAGTCCATGATCAAGACCCGTTCGACGCCGGCTTCTTCCAGCATGTTCGCCACCACCTTGGCCGAGATCGCCACGCGGGCCGAGCGCGGACGGCGGTCCTGGCGGGCGTAGCCGAAGTACGGGATCGCGGCGGTGATGCGGCCGGCGGACGCGCGCTTCAGGGCGTCGACCATCAGGATAATTTCCATCAGGTTGTCATTGGTCGGCGCGCAGGTCGATTGCAGCACGAACACGTCTTTACCGCGGACGTTCTCGTTAATCTCGACCATCACTTCGCCATCCGAGAATTTCGAGACGACTGCCTTGCCAAGCGGGATGCCAAGGTTTTTTGCGACCCCTTCTGCCAGCGCCGGGTTAGCGTTGCCGGTAAAAACCATCAGGTTTTCGTAAGCCATGGGAGTCCCAGGAGGTAAGCGTTGATATCTTGAAAAGTCGCCGCCGGGCCAACCCGGGCGGCGCTATGTTCGGCCGGCTGGACGCTCATGCCCATCGACAGCGCGGCGAAACGAATGGCAGGGGAACAAGGATTCGAACCTTGGTATGCTGGAATCAAAATCCAGTGCCTTAACCAGCTTGGCGATTCCCCTACGCAACTGACTTGCTCGTCGTTACATTTAACGTATTTTATCGTCAAACATAGCGCCAAGCCAAATTTTATTCTACCACCCGATCCGCTTGCAACACCGCTGGTAGCGGATGGCGGGCCAGCGATTTCGCTTTCCAGGCGGTCCAGGACGAAGGCACCTTGTCGAGCACTTCGTCGGCCTCGCCTTCGGTGGCAAACGCGCAAAACACGCAAGCCCCCGAGCCCGTCATGCGTGCCGCGCCATATTGTTCCAGCCATGCGACCGCCTGGGCGACGGGCGGGAACAAGCGGGTGGCGACAGCTTGCAGATCGTTTTTACCAAACCCGCCCAAGCCTGCCTGGCTCGTGAGGTGTCTGGAAAAGTCCGTTATTCTGACCGGTTTCGTGTTCCTTGTCAAATCCTCGGCGCAAAAAATTGCCGCCGTCGGGACCGCGACGCCGGGCTCGATCACCAGGTACCAGCAGTCGGGCACGGTCACCGGCTGCAAGGCCTCGCCCACCCCTTCGGCGAAGGCGGTCTGGCCGTAGATGAAAAACGGGATGTCGGCGCCCAGCGGCAAGCCCAGCGCCATCAATTCCGCGCGGCTCAGGCCGGCCTGCCACAAGTGGTTGGCCGCCATCAGCGCGGTGGCGGCGTCGGACGAGCCGCCGCCGAGTCCGCCGCCCATCGGCAAGCGCTTGTCGAGCGCGACGTCGATGCCGGGCGGCAGGCGGCCGTGGCGGCCTTGGAACTCGGCCTGCAGCAGGCGCAGCGCGCGCACGATCAGGTCGTGCTCGTGCGGCACGCCGGGCAAGTCGGTGACGCGGCGGATCGCGCCGTCCGCGCGCAGGTCGAGGTGCAAGGTGTCGCCGCGGTCGAGCAGCTGGAACACAGTCTGCAGCAGATGGTAGCCGTCGGCACGGCGGCCGGTGACGTGCAGGAACAGGTTGAGCTTGGCCGGCGCCGGGCAATCGTGCAGGGAGCTCAGCATGCTCAGGCCGGCGGGTCGAGCACGATGCGGATCGCCAGCGCGTCGCCGGCGCTGCGGTCGGCGTCGATGCGTTTCGGCTGGGGATGGGCGGCGCCCTGGTCTTGCCAGGAGACGAAGCGCAGGCGCCAGCCGTCGCGCGTGGTCACGCTGTCGTTGGCCGGCGAGGCGATGAAGCGCCGGCCATCGGCGCCGGTGGCGTAGCCTTGCAGCCAGTCGCGCAGGCCGGACACCGGCAACGACCAGCCCAGCGTCTGCGCGCTCAGGCTGTCGATGTCGGCGGCGGTGCGCGGCGCCTGACCGCTCCGGGTCAGGGTCGCGGCCTGCGGCGTCACCTTGATGGTGGCGATGGTCTGGCCGAGCGGCGAGGACAGGCTGACGTCGATCGCCTGCCCGCTCTGGGCCCAGACGAATTTGCCCGACAGCGATTCCGGCTTGCCGTCCTTCTGATAACTGACCGACAGCCGGCCGCTGAGGTCGATGGCCTCGCGGTAAGGCGGCACGCTGGCCTGCGACAGCAGGCCGGACTGGGTGGCGCAGCCGGCCAGCAAGGCCGCGGCGGCAAGCAAGGAGAAGCAGCGGTGGGTTGGTCGCGGCATGGGTCGGCAAAGGCAGGTCGGGACCGCACCTTATCACAAGCTCAGGTGCAGGCGCGCGAGCGTGCTCTTGAGCGTGTCGTTCTTCGGGTCCTTGGCGCGCGCCTCGCGCCACAGCTTCTGGGCGTCGGTCTTGCGGCCCTTGTGCCACAGGACTTCGCCCAGGTGGACCGCGATCTCGGGATCGTTGCGCAGCGAGTAGGCCTTGCGCAGCAGGGCCTCGGCTTCGTCCAGCTTGCCGAGCCGGTACTGGACCCAGCCCATGCTGTCCATGATGAAGGGGTCGCCCGGCGCCATCTTCATGGCCTTGTCGATCAGCTCGAACGCTTCCTGCAGGCGCACGTTGCGCTCGGCCAGCGAATAGCCCAGCGCGTTGTAGGCGTTGTGGTTGTCGGGCGCCTGCGCCATCACTGCGCGCAGCGTCGTTTCCATCACGTCGAGGCGGTTGGTCTTCTCGGCCAGCAGCGCGAAATCGTAGAGCAGGTCGGGATTATCGGGATAGCGTTTGACGCCCTCCTCCATCAGCGTGTAGGCCTCCTCGACCTTGCCGGCGTCGCGCAGCAGCTGGCCCTCGGTCAGCACCACGGTGGCCTGGTCTTCGCCGTCGGGCGGCTTCAGGCTGTCGAGGAAGCTGCGCGCGGCCGCCAGGTCGCCCTGCTTGCCGATCAGCAGGCCG
>DASRXO010000256.1:0-6041 GCA_035654095.1 Telluria sp. | reverse complement strand
GCGCGGCGCCGCCGGTGCGCCGCAGCAGGCAAAGCAGCTCGTGCTTGAGCAGGTCGTCCGGCATTTCGGGCAGGCCGCGCCGCGCGATGTACGAGGGCGCCGCGTACAGCCTCATGCGCTCGAGCGCGACCTGGCGCGCATTGAGCGAGGAATCGTCGGGCAGTTCGCCCATGCGGATCGCGATGTCGAAGTTCTCGGCCACCAGGTCGACCCGGCGCGGCGACAGGTCCAGCTCCAGCGTAATGGCCGGGTACATCTCCATGAAGCGGGTCAGCACCGCGTGCATGCCGAGGTTGGCGAAATCGGCCGGCATCGAAATGCGCAGCCGTCCGCTGGGCGCCTGCTGGCGGTGCTGGACCAGCGCGCCGGCCGCCTCCACCTCCTCCACCACTTTGCGCGCGTGCTCGAGCAGGCTGGCGCCGAATTCGGTCAGGGTCAGCTTGCGCGTGGTACGCAGCAGCAGGCGCTCGCCGAGCTTCGCCTCGAGCAGCGAGATGCGGCGCGAGACGGTCGATTTGGGCAGGTTCACGCGCTGCGCCGCCAGGCTGAAACTGCCGCTGTCGACGATGCGGGCGAACAGCAGCAAGTCATTGGGTTCGACATCCATGATGTTTTCCTTCGGGTTAATTGTGCCACCAGCAGAATAATGTTATCCATTTTAACGCCTTCTATATTGATTTTGGAACTGATAAAGTGGTCTTCATCGCAGTTCAACCACAAACGAAGGACATCACATGAACATCTTGCAGATCAATTCCAGCGCCCGCAGCACCGGCTCCGAGTCGACCCGCCTGGCCGACGCGATCGTCGCCAAGCTGAAGGCCGCCAACAGCGACGTCGGCGTCACCCGCCGCGACCTGGCCACCCAGCCGCACCCGGCGATCGATGAAGCGGCGCTGGGCGCCCTGTTCACGCCGGCCGAGCAGCGCACGCCGGCGCAGGCAGCGCGCGTGGCACTGGACGACGCCTTGATCGCCGAAGCGCAAGCGGCCGATGTGATCGTGATTGGCGCCCCGATGTACAATTTCGGCATCACGGTGCAGCTGAAAAGCTGGTTCGACGCGATCGCTCGCGTCGGCGTCACCTTCCGTTATACCGCGACCGGTCCTGAAGGCCTGCTGAAGGGCAAAAAGGTCTACGTGACCCTGGCGCGCGGCGGCTTGCACCGCGACAGCGGCAAGGACTGGCAGGTGCCGCACCTGAAGGAGTTCCTCGGCTTCCTCGGCCTGACCGACGTGACCTTTGTCTACTCCGAAGGCCATGGCATGGGTCCTGAAGCGGTGGCCAAGGCACAAGCCCAGGCCAACGCCGACATCGAAGCAGTCCTGGCGTAAGCCCCCCACGGGGCGGCGCCTGCAACCGGAGAACATGATGACACAACAGTTGGTAGCGCAAGGCGTGCGCACGGCGCGCAGCGTCGAACGCCTGATCAACGGCCAATTCGTGATGGACGGCGCCGGCGTGAAGATCAACCGCGTGCTCACGCAATCCCTGCAGCGCCGCCTCGATCCCTTCCTGATGCTGGACGCCTTCGGCAGCGACAAGCCGGGCGACTACATCGCCGGCTTCCCCGAGCATCCGCACCGCGGCTTCGAGACGGTGTCGTACATGATCACCGGGCGCATGCGGCACCGCGACAGCGCGGGCCACGAAGGCCTGATCACCAACGGCGGCGTGCAGTGGATGACGGCCGGGCGCGGCGTGGTGCATTCCGAGATGCCCGAGCAGGAATCGGGATTGATGGAAGGCTTCCAGCTGTGGCTCAATCTGCCGGCCAGGGAGAAGATGAGCGCGCCCTGGTATCGCGACATCCCGAACCACGAGATCCCGCGCTATACCACGCCGCAAGGCGCCGTGGTGCAGGTGATCGCGGGCGTCAGCCACGGCGTCGAAGGCGCGGTGCAGCGTGACGGCACCGAGCCGCTGTACCTCGACATCGAGCTGCCGGCCGGCGCCAGTTTCGAGCAGCCGCTGCCGGCCGGGCACAACGCCTTCCTCTACGTGTTCCGCGGCGAAGTGGCGGTGGCCGGCAAGAGCGTGCCGCACGCGCGCATGGCGATCCTGGCGAATGCGGCCGACACCGACGGCGTGCGGGTCGAAGCGACGCAGGCCAGCCGCCTGCTGCTGATCGCCGGCCGTCCGCTGAACGAACCGATCGCGCAATACGGCCCGTTCGTGATGAACACCCAGGCCGAGATTTTTCAGGCTGTCGAAGACTTCCGCGCAGGTCGCTTCGCATCCTGATCCGAATAAAACCGGGGTCAGTGCCGACATTCGGACAAAACAAATAGGGTCAGAGTCGAATTAATTCGAGATTCATGAATTAATTCGACTCTGACCCTATTTGTTTTGTCCGAATGTCGGCACTGACCCCGGTTTTATTCGGTAAACTAGCGGGATGCCACTTCTTCCTACCATCCTCGACGCGCTGGCGCATGTGAGCCGGGTGTGCGGCTTCGATACCGTCGATTCCTTCCCGCCCGGCCACCTGTACGCGCGCACCCGCTGGAACCGCGCCTACTTCGATATCGCCTCCGACCTCAAGCCGGAGCAGATCGAGCGCGCCCTGTGCGATTCGATCGCCAATACCCCGGCCATCTTCGCCCACATCAGCCATCCCACGCCGCGCATGCAGCGCGCGCTACTGGCCGTGATCCACACCCGCATGCGGCGCTCGTGCGGCGATCCGGCCGACCTGGCCGCGCTGCTGATCGAAGCCTATCGCAGCCCGCACACGCCGGAAGCGATCCCCGGCCTGCGCGCCGCCATCGAACAGGATGCCCACGAGGCCACGCCGGAACGCGCGCGCCGCCTGCTCGGCTTCCTCGCCGCCATGCCGTCGGCGTTCGACGTCATCGAGGCTGGGGCGTGAGCGCCGCGGGCGCCGCGAAGTTGGCCGGCACGTAGCGCTGGCGCAGCGCCATGAACGGCGTCTCCACCAGCCGATACAGCAGCCAGCCCGCAACCACGCTCAGCGCCAGCATCGCGCCGATCGCCGGCGGCGACTCCGGACCGTAGCCCGCGTCGCGCAGCGGTCCCGCCGCGAGGATGCACACCTGCTTGTGCACCAGGTAGATCGCATACGACCACAAGGCCAGGCTGGCCGCGCCCGGCACCCGCAACCGATGCAGCAGCGAGCCGGGACTCAGCGCCGCCACGATCAGCAGCGCGAACCCCAGCGCCAGCATCGGATAGCCGAACACCGTCATGCGAAAGCCCAGATGGTCGGCCAGGAACAGGTAGAACGCCAGCGCCGTGACCGCGCCGCCCGCCGCCAGCGCCAGGTTGCTGTGCCCGGTCACGCGCTTCCACGCGCCCGCATGGTAGTTCTTCAGCAGCGCCAGCGCGACGCCGGCCACCAGCTCGTCGAAGCGGCAGAACGAGGAGTAGTAGATGTACTTGTAGTAGTGGTAGCGCCACTGCGGATCGTCGTGCACGTGGCCATCCCACATCCAGGCCCGCATCAGCATCCCGCCGCCGAATGCCAGCGCCACGGCAAGCCAGGTCCAGCGCAGCGAATGGCGCAGCGCCGCGATCAGCAGCGCGACCGCCGGCAGCAGCACGTAGAACTGCTCTTCGATGCACAGCGACCAGGCGTGCGAGAACGCCGTCCCCGGATTGAGGTTGATGTTCTGGGTGAAGGTCAGGAAGCGCCACAGCGGCAGCAGCTCGGCGCCGTTGCGGAACCACGGCCACAGGAAGTACAGCGCCAGCATCACATAGTAATTGGGCAGCGTGCGCAGGAAGCGGCGCGCATAAAAGTGCGGCAGCGAGAAACGCCGACCACTGCGCATGGCCGCGAAAATCTGGTTGCCGATCAGGTAACCGGACAGCGCGAAAAACAGGTCGACGCCGCTCCAGCCGATCTCGCCGACCCAGCCGAAGGTGTCGGCGTGGCCGACGAACAGCGCATAATTATGCAGCACCACCAGCCCGATGGCGCAGGCGCGCAAGGTGTCGAGTCCATACACCCGGGTGCTTGATTGGATAGCGTTCATGCCCCGCACTTTACACCGGCGCCAGTTTTTCCCGATAAAATGCGGGACACGCATTTTTCATGGATAGCCCGGCAATGACCTCAGCACGCGACCTGCAGTTCAAATCGATTCACTATACCGGCCTTGGCAAGGGGCCGCGCCTGATCATCATGGGCGCGGTGCACGGCAACGAGACCTGCGGCACCAAGGCGATCGACCGCGTGATGGCGGAGATCGACAGCGGCAAGCTGCACATCGCGGCCGGCAGCGTGACCTTCGTCCCGGTCGCCAATCCGCTGGCCTACGCGCTCGGCCAGCGCGCCGGCGAGCGTAACCTGAACCGCAACCTGTTCCCGAACGACGATCCGCAGGACTTCGAAGACCAGGTCGCGAACTGGCTGTGCCCCCTGCTGGCCCAACACGACGTGCTGCTCGACCTGCACTCGTTTAACGCGCACAGCGAGCCGTTCGTGATGGTCGGCCCGCGCAACAACACCGGCCCGCTCGAGCCCTTCACCCACGCCGAGCAGGAGCGCGCGCTGGCGCGCCGCCTCGGCGTGCGCCGCTTCGTCGACGGCTGGCTCGCGACCTACGGCCAGGGCGTCCAGCGCCGCATGGGCAAGGGCGACGCCGCCCAGCTGCACACCGTGCTGCGCTACGGCGTCGGCACCACCGAATTCATGCGCACCACCGGCGGCTACGCGCTGACGCTCGAATGCGGCCAGCACGACGATCCCGCCGCGCCCGAGGTGGCCTACCGCGCGATCATGAACACGCTGGCCTTCCTGAAGGTGATCGCGGCGCCGGAACCGGCGCCGATCGCGCTGGCCGAGATGGAGGCGCTGTCGATGGTGGCGGTGCACGACAAGGCCGCCGATGGCGACAGCTTCAGCCGCGCATGGGCCAGCTTCGACCACGTGGCCAAGGACGAGCGGATCGGCACCCGCGCCGACGGCACCCCGGTGACCGCGGAAGTCGAGGGCCGCATCCTGTTCCCCGATACGAACGCGCAGGCCAACCAGGAGTGGTACTACCTGACCCGCGTGAACACCGACTTCGACCGCCACACCGCCTGATCGTCCAGGCATCCGCATCACACGGCGCGGATGCCCCACACGAAGGGGTCGCTGTCGTCGAGCACCAGCTGGGCCTGGGCGTTGATCCAGGCCTTGCCGCGAATGCTGGGCAGCAGTTGCCCGCCTTCGAGGCGGTAGGACGCTTCGAACACGCTGCCGATGATGCTCTCCTGGCGCCACAGCGCGCCCTCGGCCAGCATGCCGTCGGCCGCCAGGCAGGCCAGCTTGGCGCAGGTGCCGGTGCCGCAGGGCGAGCGGTCGTAGGCTTTGCCGGGACACAGCACGAAGCTCTGGCTATCGGCCCCGGTCTTCGACGGCGCGAACAGTTCCACATGGTCGATTGTCGCGCCGCCGTCGCCGCGGATGCCGGCGCGCTCCAGCGCATCCGCCACCGCCGCGGCATACGCGGTCAGCGCTTCGACGTTCGAGCGCGCCAGTTCCAGCCCGTGGCCGGACACCAGGAAGAACCAGTTGCCGCCCCAGGCCACGTCGCCGCGCACGCTGCCGTAACCGTCCACCGCGACCGCCACCTCGCGCTGCGTGCGATACGCGACCACGTTGTCGACCGTGACCGCGCCGTCGGCGTGCAGCTCGGCCTCCACCACGCCGACCGGCGTATCGATGCGATGCCGCCCCGCGCCGATCCGTCCGAGGAAGGCGAGCGAGGCCACCAGCCCGATCAAGCCATGGCCGCACATGCCGAGGTAGCCGACGTTGTTGAAGAAGATGACGCCGGCCGCGCATCCCGGCGCATGCGGCTCGCACAGCAGCGCGCCGACCAGCACGTCGGAGCCGCGCGGCTCGCACACCACCGCCGAGCGCAGGTGATCGAACTCGCGCCGGAACATCTCGCGCCGCTCGGCCAGCGGACCGGCGCCCAGCTCCGGGCCGCCGGCGACGATCAGGCGGGTCGGCTCGCCGCCGGTGTGGGAATCGATAATCGAGATGGTCTTCATGCGCATCCGCTAGCGCGGCTCAAGCCGGCGTG
>DASRXO010000255.1:0-2831 GCA_035654095.1 Telluria sp. | reverse complement strand
CATGGTTTCGGACGGCAGCAGCAGCGCCTGTTCGCGGAACGACGGGTCGAGCGCGTCGTCGGTGAGGATCTTGCGCATCGCGCCAAGGAAGGTGTCGTCCAGCGCCAGCTTGCCGCCTGAAGCCACCGCCGCGGTCAGCTTGAGCAGGCGCGCCATCGCCAGCCGCTGGCCGGCTTCCCAGCGGTTGACCGGGTCGCTGTCGTGGCTGAACAGCTGCAGCAACTGCTCGTCGGTGTAGTCATAATCGAGGATCACCGGGGCCGAGAAGTCGCGCAGGATCGACGGCGTCGGCCGCTCGTTCACGCCGGTGAAGCGGAAGGTCTGGCGCGCGTCGGTCAGTTCCAGCACCGCCGTAGTGGCGCCGGCCTTGCCATCGATATTGAGCGGCAAGTCATTGCCGTCCGCGCCCAACAGGCCGACCGCGACCGGAATATGGAAGGGCTGCTTCTCGGCCTGCCCCGGCGTCGGCGGGCAGGACTGCGACAGCGTGATGTCGTAGGTGTGCGCGCCGGCATCGTAGCGGGTCTCGGCCTTGACCACCGGCGTGCCGGCCTGGCTGTACCAGCGCTCGAACTGGCTCAGGTCGCGCCCGTTGGCGTCGGCCATCGCCAGGCGGAAATCGTCGCACTCGACGGCCTGGCCGTCGTGCCGCTCGAAGTACAAATCCATGCCCTTGCGGAAGCCGTCGCGGCCCAGCAGGGTCTGGACCATGCGCACCACTTCCGCGCCTTTTTCGTAGACCGTGACGGTGTAGAAGTTGTTGATCTCGACGAAGGAATCGGGCCGCACCGGATGCGCCATCGGCCCCGCGTCTTCCGGGAACTGGGCCTGGCGCAGGGTGCGCACCTGGTCGATGCGGGTGACTGCGCGCCCGCTGTCGGTGCCGATCATGTCGGCCGAGAATTCCTGGTCGCGGAACACGGTCAGGCCTTCCTTCAGCGACAGCTGGAACCAGTC
The DNA here is from genome assembly GCA_035654095.1 of Telluria sp. Lineage (GTDB taxonomy): Bacteria > Pseudomonadota > Gammaproteobacteria > Burkholderiales > Burkholderiaceae_D > Telluria_A. The sequence goes on along the minus strand of DASRXO010000255.1, from coordinate 1,874 downwards.
GCGGCAGGTGACGCGGTTGCCGGTCCAGTTGTGGAAGTATTCGTGGCCGACCACCGCTTCGATGCCGGCGTAATCGATATCGGTGGCCACCCGCGGGTTGGCCAGCACGAACTTGGTGTTGAAGATGTTCAGGCCCTTGTTCTCCATCGCGCCCATGTTGAAGTCGCCCACGGCGACGATCATGAAGCGGTCGAGGTCGAGCTCGAGGCCGAAGCGCTCCTCGTCCCAGCGGATGCTGTTCTTCAGCGACTGCATGGCGTAGTCGGTCTTGTCGAGGTTGCCCGCTTCGACCCACACCTGCAGCAGCGCGTCGCGCCCGTCCTTGAGCTTGAATTTTTCTTGCTGGCAGACCAGGCGCGCCGCGACCAGCGCGAACAGGTAGGACGGCTTCTTGAACGGGTCTTCCCACTTGGCGTAGTGGCGGCCGTCGCCCAGCTCGCCCTGTTCGACCAGGTTGCCGTTCGAAAGCAGCACCGGGTAGGTGCGCTTGTCGGCGCGCAGCATCACGGTGTACTTCGCCATCACGTCGGGGCGGTCCGGGAAGTAAGTGATGTTGCGGAAGCCTTCGGCCTCGCACTGGGTGAAGAAATTGCCGTTCGAGACGTACAGGCCGTTGAGCGTGGTGTTCTTTTCGGGCGCGGTCAGGGTTTCGATCTCGAGGGTGGCGTCCTCGGGCGCGTTAGGGATGGTCAGCAGCTTGCCGTCGATGCGGTAATCGCGCTTGCCCAGGGTCTTGCCGTTCATGCGCAAGGCGACCAGCTCGATATTCTCGCCGTACAGCTCGATTTCGCGCTGGGCGCTGTCGGGATTGCGGTGCATGACCAGCCGGCTGGCGACGATGGTGCGGGCAGGATCGAGGTCGAAACCCAGCTCGACGGTGTCCACCAGGTAGCTCGGAGGGGTGTAATCTTTCCGGTAGATGGTCTGGGGAGTGTCTGTGCGCATAGGAAATCAGGACGAACAAGTAGGTGGGAGGTCTATTTTACCAACACGCCGCCAGGGCGTCCCGCTCTATTCCGTGTATCCCGAATGTGGGCAGGGTAACAACTTGTAAGTTTTCTGAGAAAATGGGGTTCCGCTCATAAACTGAATATGGGCAAAGAACATCTAAAAAAGTTGGAGAATGCGATGAAACGCTATGTATTTACAGTCACCGCCGCGCTGACGCTGCTGCTGGGCGGTTGCGCCACCACCATCCGCAGCGACGTGACCACGTTCCACCAGTGGCCGGCCGACCTGCAGGACAAGAGCTATGTGTTCGAAGCGCCGCCGGCGCAGGACGATACGCTGGAGTTGCGCAGCTACCAGAACCTGGTGCGCGGCGAGCTGGCCAGGCTAGGCTTCCATGATGCCGGCGCGACCGGCACGGCGACGCTGAAGGTGTCGATGCGCTTCACCACGACCGACGTGCCGGTACAGGTGATCCGCGCGGTCGATCCCTTCTTCTACTCGTCGGCGCGGTTCGGCTTTTACCGTCCGTACCGCCGCGGTTACTGGGGCGGCGGCTGGTACAGCCCGTTCTACGATCCGTTCTGGGGCGGTATGCCGATGTATGAGGAATACAGCTATCACAACTACCGGCGCGAAGTGCAGGTGGCGATCAAATCGGCCGCCGACAACCGCCGCCTGTTCGACGTCACGGTGCACAATCTGAGCCGCGAGATGTCGACCCCGGCGATGATGCCGGCGCTGGTGCAAAGCGCGTTCGAAGGCTTCCCTGGCCCGAACGGGGTGGCGCGGCGGATCGAGCTCAAGCAGCAGAACGGCTAAGCGCTCGCGGGGAAGGCACGCGCGCTATGGGTTCCCGCCAAGGGGGCCGCCATCGGCCGGGAACGACACGCCGTCATTCCCGGCCGATGGCGGCCCCCTTGGCG
>DASRXO010000254.1:0-4564 GCA_035654095.1 Telluria sp. | reverse complement strand
GCCACCAACCGCGCCATCGCGATGCAGGTGCACCACCAGACCGAGCACGCGCGCACCGAGGGCTACCACCACCGCGAGCTGGCCGAATCGGAAGCGCGGCGCGCCGAAGTGCTGCAGCGCACCAGCGCCACGCTCGAGCGGCTGTCGGCGATCGGCCAGGAGATCACCGGCCATCTCGACGCGGCCGCGGTGTTCCAGGCGCTCGACCGCCATATCCACGGCCTGCTGACCGCCAGCACCTTCGCGATCTACCTGAGCGACGGCGCCGCGCTCAACCGCGCCTTCGGGGTCGAGATGGGCAAGCCGCTGGCGCCCCACGCGATCCCGCTGTCGCACCCGCACGCCTACGCGGTGCGCTGCCTGAGCGAGCGGCGCGAAATCTATATCGAGCACTGGCCCGACGCCGAACACCGGCACGTGGTGCCCGGCACCATGGTCAACATGAGCGCGCTGTTCGTGCCGCTGACGGTGGGCGAGCGCGCGATCGGCGTGATGACGGTGCAGGCGCCGCAGTCGCGCGCCTACGGCGAGAACGAGCGCATGATCTTCCGCACCCTGTGCGCCTACGGCGCGATCGCGCTCGACAACGCCGAGGCCTACCGCCAGCTGCAGGATGCCCAGACCCAGCTGGTGTCGCAGGAAAAGCTGGCCGCGCTGGGCGCCCTGATGGCCGGCGTGGCGCACGAGCTGAACACCCCGATCGGCAACAGCCTGCTGATCGCCAGCACCATGCAGGAAAAGACCGCCGAGCTCGAGACCGCGCTGAACGGCCCCGGCCTGCGCCGCTCCGCGCTGACCGCCTTCATCGCCGACGCCCAGAAGGCCGCGGCGCTGGTGATGCGCGGGCTGACCAGCGCGGCCGACCTGGTCAACAGCTTCAAGCAGGTGGCGGTCGACCGCACCACCGAGCAGCGCCGCCACTTCAACCTGCAGCAGGTGTGCCACGAAATCATCGCCACCATGATGAACCGGATCCGCGCCGCCAACCACAGCATCGAGCTGCGGGTCGGCGCCTCGATCGCGCTGGACAGTTATCCGGGCCCGTTCGGCCAGGTCATCACCAACCTCATCAACAACGCCCTGCTGCACGCCTACGCGCCCGGCGTCAGCGGGCGCATGGTGCTGAGCGCGGCGATGGCGGCCGAGGGCCGCGTCATGATCGAATTTCGCGACGACGGCGAGGGCATCCCGCAGCAGCACCTGGGCCGCATCTTCGACCCCTTCTTCACCACCAAGCTGGGACAGGGCGGCAGCGGCCTGGGACTGTCGATCAGCTACAACATCGTGACCTCGCTGCTGGGCGGCCAGATCACGGTCTGCAGCAGCGCCCACGACGGCACCTGCTTCATGCTCGACCTGCCGCTGACCGCGCCCCAGCACGACCCGGCGGCCGCGCACGCCATCTATTGAGGCCGGCCATGTATTGCCGTTTCCCAAGCGACAGGGAAAAACCCTTATAATTCAAGGGATAAACGCCTCCAAGTTGTCTATATGTCTTCCAAAAAGCCGATTAAGCACTTCCTGCAGTTCGCCGACTTCACGCTGGCCGAATTCGACTACGTGATCGAGCGCGCCAAGATCATCAAGCGCAAGTTCAAGAACTACGAGATCTACCATCCCCTGATCGACCGCACCCTGGTCATGGTGTTCGAGAAGAACTCGACCCGCACCCGGCTCTCGTTCGAAGCCGGCATGCACCAGCTGGGCGGCGCCGCGATCTACCTGAACACGCGCGACAGCCAGCTCGGCCGCGGCGAGCCGGTCGAAGACGCCGGTCAGGTCATGAGCCGGATGTGCGACATCATCATGGTGCGCACCTTCGGCCAGGAGATCATCGAGCGCTTCGCCGCCCATTCGCGGGTGCCGGTGATCAACGGCCTGACCAATGAGCACCACCCCTGCCAGGTACTGGCCGACATCTTCACCTACGTCGAGCACCGCGGCTCGATCGGCGGCAAGACCGTGGCCTGGATCGGCGACGCCAACAACATGCTGTACTCCTGGCTGCAGGCGGCCGAAGTGTTCGGCTTCCACCTGAACGTGGCCACCCCCGCCGGCTATGCGCTCGACCCGGCGCTGGTGTCGACCGCGCGCTACACCCTGTTCGCCAACCCGTCCGACGCCTGCCAGGGCGCGCACCTGGTCAATACCGACGTCTGGACCAGCATGGGCTACGAAAAGGAAAACGAAAAACGCCTGCAGGCCTTCGACGGCTACATCGTCGACGCCGCCAAGATGGCGCGCGCCGCCCCGGACGCGCTGTTCATGCACTGCCTGCCCGCCCACCGCGGCGAGGAAGTCGCGGCCGAGGTCATCGACGGTCCGCAGTCGGTGGTCTGGGACGAGGCCGAGAACCGGCTGCACGTGCAAAAGGCGCTGATCGAATACCTGCTGCTCGGCCAGGTCGCCGGCGCATAAAGATTATCAACACAAATTGGAATTACCATGAGCGACATTAAAAAAGTAGTCCTCGCCTACTCGGGCGGCCTCGACACCTCGGTCATCCTCAAATGGCTGCAAGACCACTACCAGTGCGAGATCGTGACCTTCACGGCCGACCTCGGCCAGGGCGAAGAGCTGGAGCCGGCGCGCGCCAAGGCGATCAAGTTCGGCATCAAGCCCGAGAACATCTACATCGACGACGTGCGCGAGGAATTCGTGCGCGACTTCGTGTTCCCGATGTTCCGCGCGAACACCGTGTACGAGGGCAAATACCTGCTCGGCACCTCGATCGCGCGGCCGCTGATCGCCAAGCGCCTGATCGAGATCACGCGCGCCACCGGCGCCGACGCCATCTCGCACGGCGCCACCGGCAAGGGCAACGACCAGGTGCGCTTCGAACTCGGCGCCTACGCGCTGAAACCGGACGTCAAGATCATCGCCCCCTGGCGCGAATGGGACTTGCTGTCGCGCGAGAAGCTGCTGCAATACGCGGAAGACGCCGGCATCGAGATCGACATGAAGCACAAGAACGGCGGCGCGCCCTACTCGATGGACGCCAACCTGCTGCACATCAGCTTCGAAGGCCGCCACCTCGAGAACCCGAGCGCCGAAGCCGAGGAATCGATGTGGCGCTGGACCGTCAGCCCGGAAGCGGCGCCCGACGCGGCCGAATACCTGGACCTCGAATACGAGCGCGGCGACATCGTCGCGCTCAACGGCAAGCGCCTGTCGCCGGCGGCGGTGCTGACCGAACTGAATCGCCTCGGCGGCAAGCACGGCATCGGCCGCCTCGACCTGGTCGAGAACCGCTACGTCGGCATGAAGTCGCGCGGCTGCTACGAAACCCCGGGCGGCACCATCATGCTCAAGGGCCACCGCGCGATCGAATCGATCACCCTCGACCGCGAAGTAGCGCACCTGAAGGACGACCTGATGCCGCGCTACGCGTCGATGATCTACAACGGCTACTGGTGGGCGCCCGAGCGCGTCGCGCTGCAGACCCTGATCGACCACACCCAGGCCACCGTCAACGGCTGGGTGCGCCTCAAACTCTACAAGGGCAATGTGATCGTGGTGGCGCGCGATTCGAAGACCGACTCGCTGTTCGACATGAACATCGCCACCTTCGACGAAGACGGCGGCGCCTACAACCAGGCCGACGCCGGCGGCTTCATCAAGCTCAACGCCCTGCGCATGCGGATCGCCGCGGTGGCGCGCGAAAAGCGCGGCCAGTAAGCCCGCCGCGCCGTTGCGCACAGGCCGCCTGCGGGCGGCTTTTTTTTGCCGTCGTTGGCGCCACGAAACGGACACGATGTTGCCGGAAAATGTTACATTTGACAGGCAAACCCAGCATTCGACCGGAGACTCCATGTTCGCAGACCTGAGTGTCAAGAAAAAACTCTACTTCGGCTTCAGTTCGATGGTTGCCATCATCCTGGTCTTGCTGGTACTGGCCTACAACCAGTTCGCCCAGCTGTCCGAGGCCAGCGGCTGGGACCGCCACACGCTGGAGGTCTTGCTGGAGGCCGACAAGATTTCGATTTCGGTGCTCGACCTGCAGTCCATGGAGCGCGGCTACATCATCACCGGCGACGAGCGCATGCTGGCCAGCGCCGGCGCCAAGGAAGCCGAACTGGCCAGCCACCTCCAGAAGGTGACCAGCCTGACCGCCGACAACGCGATCCAGCAGGCACGCCTGAAACAGCTGGCCGGCTTGACCGACGACTGGCTCAAGAAGGTGTACCGCCCGCTGGTCGAGATGCGCCGCAAGCTTGACAAGACCAGCGCCGCAGCCGACCAGATCGGCCGCACCAACCTGCTGCAGGAAGGCGCGCAAGCGGTGGCCGCGGTGAACCGCCTGATCGACGACGTCGGCGCCGAAGAGACGCTGCTGCTGGCGAGCCGCTCGCAGCGCGCGGCTGCGCTGCAGCAGCGCATGACGCTGCTGCTGACGCTGGGCGGCATCGCCTGCGTCGTACTGGCGATCGGCGTGGCCTACCTGCTGGCGCGCGCCCTGCTGGTCCCGCTCAACAACCTGACCCAGGCCGTGGGCCGGATCGCGGCCGGCGAGCAGTCGGCGCGCGCCGCGCTGATCTCGAACGACGAACTGGGCAAGGTCTCG
>DASRXO010000253.1:0-2658 GCA_035654095.1 Telluria sp. | reverse complement strand
ATCGAAGTGGGCGACGACGGCGGCGGGCTGAAACGCGACCGCATCCTGGCCAAGGCGCTCGAGCGCGGCCTGGTCGACCCCGAGCGCAAGCTGTCGGACAGCGACATCTACAACCTGATCTTCGAACCCGGCTTCTCGACCGCCGAGACGGTGACCAACCTGTCCGGGCGCGGGGTCGGCATGGATGTCGTCAAGCGCAACATCACGGCGCTGCGCGGCAGCGTCGCGGTCGACAGCGCGGAAGGGGTGGGCACCACCGTGACGGTCCGCCTGCCGCTGACGCTGGCGATCATCGACGGCTTCCTGGTGCAACTGGGCGACGCCGTGTACGTGATACCGCTCGATATGATCGAGGAATGCATCGAGTTCGGCGCCGACGCCGGGCACGACTACACCAACCTGCGCGGCCAGGTGCTGCCGTTCATCCGCCTGCGCGAGCGTTTCGGCGTGCAGGGCGCGCGCGCGCGGCGCGAGAGCATCGTGGTGATTCGCCACGCCGGCCAGCGCGCGGGACTGGTGGTGGACGCGCTGCTGGGCGAATTCCAGACCGTGATCAAGCCGCTCAGCCCCATGTTCAATGGCCTCGACTGCATCAGCGGCTCGACCATCCTGGGCAGCGGCGCGGTGGCGCTGATCCTGGACGTGGGCGCCTTGCTGGCACAGGCGCCGCACAAGAACGCACCGCAACTTGCGGCCTGATTCATCCATTCTCGGGAAATGACCATGATTACAAATTTCAAAATTGGTACCCGGCTGGGGTTTGCCTTCGGCCTGTTGACCCTCCTCTCGATCGTACTCGGGTTGGTGGCGCTGCGCGAGGTGCGCCTGATCGACAAGCAGTGGGATGAGTTCCAGGCCGAGGCGATGGCCGAGCGCGACGCCACCAGCGCCGGCATGGCAAGCCTGGGCCAGGCAGTGCACCACTTCGCGAACTACATCATCCGCGGCGCCGACTATGACCGGCGCTTTGGCGCCGCGATGGACGCGATCGACAAGACGGTGGCCGTCTACCGCGCCGGCGGCCATGTGGCGGCCGACGAAGACCGCCTGCTGACCCAGGTGACCGAGGCCAGCGCCGCCTACCGCAAGGACATGGACACGCTGGTGGCCTTGCGCGCCGCGAAACACGACAATCCGGCGGAACTGGACAAGGCGGTCAAGGGCGCCGACCAGGCAATCGCCGGCGCCTTCTCCAAACTGCGTGACATCAGCGACGCCAAGACCAAGCAGGCTGGCGCTGAAATCGCCGCGGCCAGCGATGCGGCCAACCTTCAGATCTGGAGCGCGCTGGCGGTCATCACCGTGCTGTCCATCGCGGCAGGGATGCTGATCACGCGCAGCATCACCGTGCCGCTGGCGGTGGCGGTGCGGGTGGCCGACCAGCTCGAAGCGGGCGAGCTGGCGATCGCGATCGAGGCCCGCGGCAAGGACGAAACCAGCCGCCTGCTGGCTGCCATGCAGGGCATGGTCGACAAGTTCAAGCAGGTCATCGAGGGCCAGCGGCGGGTAGTCGACGCGGCCAACCGCGGCGACTTTACCGACCGGATCGAGCTGGTCGGGCTGCGTGGTTTTCAACACGAAATGGGCGATGGCCTGAACCGGCTGGTGGCGACCACCGGCGCCAGCGTGGCCGACGTGGTGCGGGTGATGGGCGCGATCTCGGAAGGCGACCTGTCGGCCACGATCGATAAACCGTACCAGGGGGCATTCGGCGAGCTGAAGGAATATACCAACAACACGGTGGCCAAGCTGGCGCAGGTGGTGGCCGAAGTGAACGCCAGCGCAGCGGCGCTGACCGCGGCGTCGGAGCAGGTCAGCGCCACCGCGCAGTCGCTGTCGCAGGCGGCCAGCGAGCAGGCCGCCGGGGTGGAAGAGACCAGCGCCGCGGTCGAGCAGATGACCGCCTCGGTGGCGCAGAACGCCGAGAACGCGCGCGTCACCGACGCCATGGCCGGCAAGGCCGCGGCCGAAGCCACCGAAGGCGGCGAGGCGGTGCGTTCGACCGTGGCGGCGATGCGCCAGATCGCCAAGAAGATCGTGATCATCGACGACATCGCGTACCAGACCAACCTGCTCGCGCTGAACGCGGCGATCGAGGCGGCGCGCGCCGGCGAACATGGCAAGGGCTTCGCGGTGGTGGCGGCCGAGGTGCGCAAGCTGGCCGAACGCAGCCAGGTGGCCGCGCAAGAGATCGGCGAAGTGGCCGGCAGCAGCGTGGAACTGGCCGAGAAGGCCGGCCACCTGCTCGACCAGATGGTCCCGAACATCAAGCGGACCTCGGACCTGGTGCAGGAAATCACCGCCGCGTCGGAAGAGCAGTCGTCCGGCCTGACCCAGATTAACGCGGCCATCGGCCAGTCCAGCCAGACCACCCAGCAGAATGCGGCCGCCTCGGAAGAACTGGCGTCGACCGCCGAAGAGATGAATGGCCAGGCCGAAGAGCTGCAGGCGACCATGTCGTTCTTCAAGGTCGGCGGTATGGCCGGCGTTGCGCGGACCCGCCGCGCCGCGCCGCCGGTCCGCAAGCTGGCCGACCCCGGCCCGGCCCGGGTGGCCTACGCCGCCGACACCCAGTTCGACGAAACTAGCTTCAGCCGCTTTTGAATCCGTCACCATCGTTACACGAGGAGCAGCCTATGGTTAGCCGACTTACTGTAG
>DASRXO010000252.1:0-9014 GCA_035654095.1 Telluria sp. | reverse complement strand
GAGACTATCAGGATTCGAAGTACAAGGACTTCGGCAGCAACAGCGGCAACCGCGTACAGCGCCAGCCGAAACTGCAATACCGCCTGACGCCGACCTACCGCATTCCGCTGGGCGACAATTCGGTCAAGCTGTACGCCACCTACACCTCGGTCGGCGCACGCTTCTCGGACGTGGAAAACCAGCAGGTTCTGCCTGCCTACCGCACGGTCGACGCCGGCATCCTGACCAACCTGAGCGAGAAAGTCGAATTGCGCGTGGCCGGCACCAACCTGACCAACGAGTTGGGGCTGACCGAAGGCAATGCGCGCATCATCGGCTCGGGCGGCGGCGTCGTGTTCGCGCGGCCGATCTTCGGGCGCGCGGTGGAGGCGTCGATCATGTACCGCTTCTGACGCCACGCTGTCGTTCCCGCGCAGGCGGGAACCTATAGCGCGCGTGCTCAACATGGGTTCCCGCCTTCGCGGGAACGACGAATCCCCTGTCCCATTTACCGGCGTCTCCTCGCCGGTTTTTTTCTTTTCGCGCCCATGAAACTTTTCGCACTCTGCCTGCTGCTGCTTGCCCCGCTGGCCGCGGCCGATGACGGTTGGACCATCGCCGCCACCCGTATCGACCCCGCCAACTACCACGGCGTCACGGTGGCCAACGGCATGATCGGCCTGGTCTCCTCGAGCGAGCCGATGAAGGTCAAGGACGTGGTGCTGAACGGCGTCTACGACAGCTATGGCCGCGGCCGGGTCGACAACATCCTCAAGGGCTTCAACTTCATGAACATGACGCTCGACGTCGACGGCCGCCGCGTCGATGCGAAGGCGATCGCCAACCTCACGCAGCGGCTCGACATGCAACGCGCGCTGCTGGTCACCGAGTTCGACCTGCCCGGCAAGCTGCACGTGCGGCACGAGATCGCGGCGCTGCGCCAGCTGCCGTTCAGCGCGATCGCCAGCGTCGAGCTGCACGCGCTGGCCGACGTCGAGGTGACCCCGGCCAGCGTGATCGAAGCGCCCGACGTGCTGCGCGAGGTGAAAAACCTGTACGCCCTGATCGACCGCCCGCACGCGAGCATCGGCCTGACCACCTCGGTCGGCAAGAGCCCGTCCGGCAAGCACACGCTCGCGGCCTCGACCGCCTTCGTGTTCGAAGGCGGTGAGCGGCCGGCGCTGGTGCACGAGGATTGGGACTACCAGATGCACGCCACCAAATTCACCCGCAAGCTGCAAGCCGGCGAGCGCTACGCCTTCGCGGTGGTGGGTTCGGTGATCTCCTCGGCCCAGGTGGCCGACCCGCACAACGAAGCCGAGCGCCTGACCATCTACGCCGCCCTCGAAGGCCGCGAACGCCTGCTGGCCGCCCACCTGCGCGCCTGGGACGCATTGTGGCAAGGCGACATCGTGATCGACGGCGACCCGGCGGTCCAGCGCGAGGTCCGCCTCATGCTCTACCACCTGTATGCCTTCGCACGCGAGGGCACGGCCTACAGCCTGTCGCCGATGGGCTTGTCGGGCCTGGGCTACAACGGCCACGTGTTCTGGGACGCCGAAGTGTGGATGTTCCCGGCCCTGCTCGCGCTGCAGCCGGGCATCGCCAAATCGATGCTCGAATACCGCTACCAGCGCCTCGGCGCGGCGCGCCAGAACGCCTTCAGCCACGGCTACAAGGGCGCGATGTTCCCGTGGGAGTCGGCCAGCGAGGGCCAGGAGGCAACCCCGGTGTGGGCGCTGACCGGCCCGTTCCAGCAGCACATCACGGGCTCGGTGGGCTGGGCGTTCTGGAAGTATTACGAGGCCACGCACGACCGCCAGTGGCTGCGCGAGCGCGGCTATCCGGTGCTCAAGGAGGTGGCCGATTTCTGGGCCAGCCGGGTCGAGCGCAAGGGCCCGGGCCGCTACGAGATCGGCAACGTGATCGGCGCCGACGAGTGGCAGGAGAACATCGACAACAACGCCTTCACCAACGGCATGGCGATCACCGTGCTGCGCAATGCCGCGGCGGCCGCGCGCGCGCTCGGCATCGCGCCCGATCCGGACTGGGAACTGGTGGCCGCCAACATCCCGATCCTGCGCTTCGCCGACGGCGTCACGCGCGAGAACGCCAGCTACGACGGGGTGCCGATCAAGCAGGCCGACGCCAACCTGCTGGCCTATCCGCTGGCGATCGTCAGCGATCCGGCGCGCATCGCCCAGGACCTGGCCTACTACGAACCGCGCATGGCGCCCGACGGTCCGGCCATGTCGCACTCGATCCTGGCCACGCTGTATGCACGGCTCGGGAAGCCGGAACCGGCCTACGCGCTGTTCCTCAAGAGTTACCGGCCCAACCAGCTGCCGCCGTTCGGCGTGCTGGCCGAGACCGCGGGCGGCGGCAATCCCTACTTCGCGACCGGCGCCGGCGGTACGCTGCAGGCGCTGATCTTCGGTTTCGGCGGGCTCGACATCACCGAGGCCGGCATCGTCCAGCGCAAGAGCGCGCTGCCCGCCGGCTGGAAGCGGCTGGAGATCCGCGGCGTCGGCCCCAGGCGCGAGACTTTCTCTGTCAAATGATTTCTGGCTACAAATTTTTCTGGCGCATGGGACAGATTTGACCTACGCTAAAGCTATGACTTGATTGGCAATCGATCCTGGAATGCTATATCCGGGATTTCAAGGAGTAGCTACGGTGGCGACGCTTGCATCCGTCAACTTCAACAGCCTGGCGGCATCGCTTGCCTTGGCCGAGGGCCAGGTGCAGCGCGACCAGTCGCAGGTGCGGGCAGACAGCGCCCGGCTCGGCCAGAGCCAGGCGCAACTGGTGCGCGACCAGCGCCAGCTGAGTGCGACGCAAGATCAAGGCCAAGCGCCGACGCAGGCCCCGCAAGCCCAGCTCAACGCCCAGGGCCAAACCATCGGCAAGCTGATCAACATCGTGGCCTGAGCCTCAGGCCACCCGTTTCCACCAGTGCTCCCCGGCCGCCGGCTGCCTGATGTCGAGCGCCTGGCCCATTTCGGGCGTCGCCAGCGGCACGCCGTGCGCGGCCGCCAGCGCGGCGATGCGGTCGAAGGGCTCGTGCCAGACGTGGAAGCCGAGGTCGAAGGTGCCGTTGTGGACCGGCATCAGCCACTTGCCCTTGAGGTCGAGGTGGGCCTGCAAGGTCTGCTCGGGCTGCATGTGGACGTCGGGCCACATCTTGTCGTAGGCGCCGGTTTCGATCAGCGTCAGGTCGAACGGGCCGTACTGCTCGCCGATCGCCTTGAAGCCGTCGAAATAGCCGCTGTCGCCGCTGAAAAACACCCGCACGCCGCGGTAGTCGATGACCCAGGACGACCATAGCGTCGCATTGCCGTCGCTCAGGCCGCGGCCCGAGAAATGCTGGGCCGGCGTCGCCACGAAGCGCACCCCGCGCAGGGTGGTGCTGCCCCACCAGTCGAGCTGCTGCACCTTGGCCGCGCCGATGCCCCATTTGATCAGGCGCTCGCCGACGCCCAGCGGGGTGAGGAAATACTCGGTCTTGGGCGCCAGTTGCAGGATCGAGTCGCGGTCGAGGTGGTCGTAATGGTCGTGCGAGAGGATCACGGCCTTGATCGGCGGCAGCTCGTCGATGCCGATCGGCGGCGCGTGAAAGCGCGAGGGACCGGCCCACTGCACCGGCGAGGCGCGCCGCGAAAACACCGGATCGGTCAGGAAAAACTCGTTGTGCAGCTTGAGCAGCACGGTCGAATGGCCGAGCCGGAACAGGCTGTGGTCAGGCGCATCCAGCAATTGCGCGCGAGTGAGCGCTCGCACCGGAATCTCGCCGGCCGGCACGCTCTCGCGCGGCTTGGCCACCAGCGACTTCCAGACGATGTCCAGGGTCTCGGCGAAACCGGCGCGCTGGACCGGCGCCGCGTTATGGAATTTGCCGCCGCTGTAGCGCGGCGAAGTGGCGAGGTCTGCCGCGTTGTCGGCGCTCAAGGTCGAGGTGGTCATGCGCATGCTCCCGGTCTGAATACTGCTAAAAATGAAATGTACACTACACAGTGTAGTTTCAATCGATCCAAAAGTAAACTACCCGGTGTAAAATAACTGCATGAACGCTCCACAACGCCTGACCGACCGCAAACGCCTGGCCATCCTCGATGCCGCCGCCGAGGAGTTTCGCGCCTTCGGTTTCGAGGCGACCAGCATGGACCGGATCGCGGCCAAGGCCGAGGTGTCCAAGCGCACGGTGTACAACCACTTCCCGAGCAAGGAAGACTTGTTCGCCGAAACCCTGGTCCAGCTGTTCGACGAGATCGCCGGCCGCATCGAGCTGGCCTACCGCGCCGACGTGACGCTGCGCACCCAGCTGCTGGAACTGATGCAGCAGAAAATGCGCATGATGACCGATCCGAATTTCATCGACGTGGCGCGGGTGGCGATTGGCGAGGCCATCCATTTCCCCGAGCGCACGCGCAAGGTGGTGGCGCGGCTCGGCGAACGCGAGGAAGGCTTGACGGTGTGGATACGCGCGGCCCAGGCCGACGGCAGGCTGAAGGCTGGCGACCCGGTGTTCGCCGCCGCCGTGCTGCAGGGCCAGGTCAAGGCGGCGGCGTTCTGGCCGCAGGTGACGATGGGCATGCCGCCGCTGACGCCCGAACAGCAGGCGCCGGTGGTGGACGCGGCGGTGAGTATGTTCCTCGCTTACTTCGCCGAGGCAAAGCACGCCGCGTAGACCGGCGGCATGGTGGTCGACACGGTTTGCCAGCTGTCGCCCGCGTTCCCCGACAGCCAGACCCCGCCGCTGGTCGAAGCCATCAGCAGCGTGCGGCCATCGTCCGCCACCGCCAGGCCGTGGCGATACACCAGGTCGTAGCAGTGCTCTTGCGGCAGGCCCGCGCGCAACGCGGTGAAGCTCTTGCCGCCGTCCTTGGTGCGGGTGACCGCCAGCGCGGCGCCGACCGGAATCCGGCGCTGGTCGGCCTCGGCGGGCGCGAACCAGGCGGTGTCCGGATCGCTCGGGTGGGCCGCCACCGCGAAGCCGAAACTCGACAGCGGCGCACCCTTGATCTCGTCCCAGCGCTTGCCGCCATTGGCCGAGCGCCACATCCCGTTGTGATGCTGGCACCACAGCGCATCGGGGCTGCCGTCGCAACGCGCCACGCGGTGCGGATCCTGCACCGCCTCGTTTTCGTTGAGCTCGGGCGGCATGTAGTCGGCCCGCATGCCGCTCGAGGACACGGTCCAGCTGTCGCCGCCATCTTCGGTACGCCACACGCCGCCGCAAGACACCGCGACCAGCACCCGGCGGCTGTCGCGCGGATCGACGCAGATGCTGTGGATGCCCGGCACGTCGTAGCCGCCGCCGAACCATTCGGCGCGCTGCGGCACGTCCCATAGCGAGCGCACCAATTCCCAACTGGCGCCGCGGTCGCGCGAGCGGAACAGGCCGCCCGGCAGGGTGCCGGCCCACAGCAGGCCCGGCTGGTCGGCGCCGCCGGCCGCCATCGCCCAGATCAGCTTGTTCGTCCACTCGACCTTGTCGGCGCTGTCTTCCGGCTTGGGCGGATAGGCCGGCGCGGCGATCTCGGTCCAGACCTCGCTGCCGGCGTCCTTGCGGTGCAGCTTGACGCCGAAGTGGCCGAGGTTGAGCGCCGCGTACAGCGCGCCGTCGCGCGGGTCGGCCAAGGTGAACGAGACCGGCTCGCCGAGGAAATGGCTGGCGCCCAGCTCCCAGCGCTCGCCGCTGCGCGACAGTTCGAACAGGCCCTTGCGGGTCGACAGGTAGGCGCGGTCGCTCATTATCTTCATCCTCCGGAAAGTGCTTGCATGATGTAGACCATGCTGCCGGGCAGCAGCGGGTCGTCGAGGCGGGTATGGTCGGTACAGCGGCGTCCGTCGATGAAGATGGCGACGTTGGCGCGCAGGTGGCCTTGCTCGTCGAGCACATAGCCGCGCAGGGTCGGATTGATGGCGAACGCGCTGTCCAGGCCGGCGCGCAACTGCGCCGCGCCGGTCTCGACCTGCGGCAAGGTGGTGAAACGCGCAAGCTGCTGGGTGAAGATCAATCGCGCCATGGCATTCGGATGTGGACAGGACATCAACAGGGCAGGCGCCGATTTTAGGCCTAGAATGGGGGCGTGTCCACCAGCGGAGTCCAAGCATGCCGATCCAGCCCCATGAACTCGCCGCGCTGATGCATGAAGTCGAAGTGGAAGACCCGATCGACTTCGCCGACTTGCCGTTCGCGGAGGATGAATTGCGCCAGCTGGTGGCCGCGCACCTGTGCGAGATGGCCGGCGCAATGGAAAACTTCAGCACCGAGGACCGGCTGATGACGCTGCTGGCGGTGTCGGCCAAGCTGGTGCTGGAAAACCTGGTGCTGCACCTGCAGCTACTGCGCCGCCACGGCTTGCCGGTCAGCGACAGCGTGGAAGGCTTGCTGAGCCGCCTGCGCAAGCCCTGAGATTAAATAGGGTCGGAGTCGAATAAATAGGGTCAGAGTCGAATTAATTCATGAATCTCGAATTAATTCGACTCTGACCCTATTTATTCGACTCCGACCCTATTTAATCGCAGATCAGACACCGCGCTGCACCAGCTGGCCCAGCATGTTGACCATGGTGAGCAGCACCGAGCCGCAGCGCTTGAGGGTGGCGAAGCGGCTGTCCTCGGCCGCCACCGGCGCGCGGTAAGGCGCGGCGTACAGCTTGCGTTCGACGATGCGTTCGAGGTTCTGGCCGTGCCAGTGAAGCTCGAACGGCGTCGGCTGCACGCCGCCGGCCAGGCAGTCCTCGAGCGCGATCGCGCGGATCGTCGCCGCATCGCCGCGCGCCTTGGTCACCTGCGGCCTGAGCATCGCCAGGTAGTGGCGCGCGTTCGACAGCGCGGTCCAGTCCTGGATGCCGATGTGGCCGGGAATGATGCGGCTGCGGCCGCGCCGCTGCAGGCGCACGATGGCCTCGTCGATCAACTCGGGCACCGAGGCGCCGATGTAGGCGATGTTGCCGACGATGTTATCGGCCGCGAACAGCAAGTCGGCGTCCGCCACCTCGATGCCCAGCGAGCACATGGTCTTGCCCGGGTTGTGGAACAGCTCGAGCGTGTGGCGGCCCCAGGCCAGCGTCAGGCGCTGGTCGACCACGGTGGTGGGCGCGACCAAGGTCTCGCCGGACTGGCCGTTCTTTTCCATGTAGGTGTACAGGAACAGGCGCTGGGCGATGATGTCCGCGCCCGGGAACAGCCGGACCCCGGCCAGGTGATCGCTGTGGCCGTGGGTCAGGATAGTCGCTTCGACTCGCTTGCCGAGGGTGGTTTCGAGGTAGTCGCGCATGGCGCGCGCCTCGCTGTCGGCGGCCAGCGCATCGACCAGCAGCACGCGCGGGCCGTCGATGAAAGCGGTGGCCAGCGATTCCAGCGTGTCGCCGCGAAACAGCAGGATGTCGGTGTCGATTTGTTCGATGCGCATGGCGGTGTCCTCGGATGTCATGGCTGCATGGTAGGCATCCGGCGCGCTTGCGACAAACGAAAGCTTTTGCTTGTCAGGTGAATAAAAGTATTCTGATTTACCATGGCGGATGTCGACATGTGGACGGAGCCCCACCGATGGTTGCAAGACATAACCCGCCGCTGATCGCGGCCCGCAGTTTCGAGGCGGCCGCGCGTCACAAGAGCTTCCTGAAAGCCGCGCAGGAATTGAACGTGACGCCGACCGCGGTCAGCCACCAGGTCAAGCGGCTCGAGGATTACCTGGGCCAGGCGCTGTTCGTGCGCCTGAACCGCGCGGTCGAACTGACCGAGGCGGGCACCACGCTGGCCTACAAGCTGAGCGATATTTTTGCGCGCCTGGACCAGGCGCTCGATCCCGAGGTGCACCGCGCGCGCTCCGAAATCCACATCAGCGCGATGCCCTCGCTGGCCGCCAAGTGGCTGGCGCCGCGCCTGCCCGGCTTCGAGGCGCGCTATCCGCAATGGGCGGTGCGGCTGGAAGTGGCCGACGAGCTGGTCGACTTCAAGACCGGCCATGCCGACCTGGCCTTGCGCTACGGCGCCGGCAAGTATCCGGGCCTGCATGCGCGGCTGTGGATGCCGGCCAACGTGTTCCCGGTGTGCAGCCCGGCGCTGCTGGCGCGCCTGCCGCTCGACAAGCCGGCCGACCTGCGCCACCACACCCTGATCCACCACGAAACCTCGGAGCGGCCGGGCAGCCCGCCGCATTGGCGCGACTGGCTCAAGGCCGCGCACGTCGGCAATGTCGAGGTCACGCGCGGGCCGCTGTTCGAGAGCATCTACATGTCGCTCGAAGCGGCCCAGGCCGGGCACGGCGTGGCGCTGACGCCGGCGCCGCTGGTCGCGACCGACCTGGCCAGCGGCCGGCTGGTCAAGCCGCTCACGCTCGAAATCGCCAACCCGTACGCGTTCTGGATCGTCTGCCCGCGCCAGCACTTGCAGGACCCGAAGGTCAAGGCACTCAGCGCCTGGCTCGTGGAACAAGCCCAACAGCAGTAAGGCCGGCGTTGATCACCTCCACATCACCAAGCCCGAGCAGGTCAAGACTTACCACGAACAGGTCGGCTACTGGCTGTGGGAGCGCCTTTCCACCACCTCGACCGCAACACCCTGAGGAAGATCGCCGAGCCGACGCCGAACCCTTTGGCACGCTAAAACATCTTATTGTTATTGCATCGTTCCGTGCTCCGTGTCACTATGTACCTTACTGAACAACACTGACCCGATCAAACAAGGATTCGATATGCCGCGTCGCATGAAAAAGCTGGCCATTGCGGCCTCGGTCGTCACCGCCACCGTGCTGATGGGTGCAGGAATAAGCGGCTGCAACCGGGGCGGATCGGCCAAGGAGCTGATGGCCGACGCCCTGCAATTCCAGCAAAAGGGCGACATCAAGGCCGCGACCATCCAGTTGAAAAACGCCGTGGCCAAGAGCCCTGAAGACGGCGAAGTGCGGATGGCGCTGGCCGGCGTGTACAACCAAACCGGCGACGCGGTGTCTGCCGAAAAGGAAGTGCGTAAGGCGATCAGCCTCGGCATCGACCGCAACCGCGCCTTGCCGGAACTGGCGAAAG
>DASRXO010000251.1:0-2048 GCA_035654095.1 Telluria sp. | reverse complement strand
TCGTGATCGGCGCGAAGACCACCGAGATCGTCGAGCGCCTGCTGGCCCACGCGCCGCGCATCATCGGCTTCGGCGTCTATATATGGAACGTCGATGAGACCACCAAGGTCGTGGCCATGCTCAAACGCGTGGCGCCGCACGTCACCATCGTGCTGGGCGGCCCCGAGGTCTCGTACGAAGCGAACGAACAGGCGATCGTGCAACTGGCCGACTACCTGATCACCGGCTGGGGCGACGTCACCTTCCCCACATTGTGCGGCGAGATCCTGAACGGACCCAAACCGCTGATGAAGATCCACGCCGGCGTGCAGCCGCCGATGGCCGACATCGCACTGCCCTACGCGCTCTACACCGACGAGGACATCGCCCACCGCACCATCTACGTCGAAGCCTCGCGCGGCTGCCCGTTCAAGTGCGAGTTCTGCCTGTCGGCGCTGGACAAGACCGCATGGCCGTTCGCGCTCGACACCTTCCTCGGCGAGCTCGAAGCCCTGCATGCGCGCGGCGCGCGGCTGTTCAAATTCGTCGACCGCACCTTCAACCTGAACATCAAGACCAGCTTGAAGATCATGCAGTTCTTCCTCGATAAGCTGGCAGCGGATCCGCACGATCCGGTCTACGCCCACTTCGAGCTGGTGCCCGACCACCTGCCCGACGCGCTCAAGGACACCATCGCCCAATTCCCGCCCGGCGCACTGCAGTTCGAGATCGGCATCCAGAGCTTCAACCCCGAGGTGCAGGCGCTGGTCAGCCGCAAGCAGGACAACGCGAAGGCCGCCGACAACATCCGCTGGCTGTGCCAGCACTCGCAAGCCCACCTGCATGTCGACCTGATCGCCGGCCTGCCCGGCGAAGACATGGCCAGCTTCGCGCGCGGCTTCGACCGGCTGGTCGCGCTGCAGCCGCACGAGATCCAGTTCGGCATCCTCAAGCGCCTGCGCGGCACACCCATCATCCGCCACACAGCGACCTTCGGCATGGTGTTCGACCCCTACCCGCCGTACACCATCCTGGCCACCAGCCTGATCGACTTCGCCACCATGCAGCGGCTGGTGCGCTTCGCCCGCTACTGGGACCTGGTGGCCAACTCGGGCCGCTTCGCGCACACCATCGTGCAGATGCTGGACGCGGCGCCGTTCGATAACTTCATGGCCTTCTCGGACTGGATCTACCGGCGCACCGACGCCACCCACCGCATCGCCCTCGACCGCCTGGCCGCGCTGGTCGCCCAATGGCTGCAGGAGCGCGGCATGGACCGCGCCGCCGCCGCCGCGCTGGTCGCCAGCGACTACGCCGGCCGGGTCGACGCGCCCGCCGCCAAGCCGCTCGCCGCCCCGGTCGCACCGGCGCGCCAGGCCCGCCATCTCGCGGCCTGAGTGCGCTAACGAACTCCGGTAGCGGTCGCAGCCAAACTCTTTTACACTGGCGCAATGCAGATTGAAAATGCGCCAACATTAGCCATCAACCATCCCGACGGAGGTGGTGCGCAGTCGGTCGTCGCCAAGGGTATCTGGCAAGTGCACGCGCTGGCCCAATGCGGCGCGATCGAAACCATCGGCGCGACCCTCGCCTCGCTCAAAAACGCCGACGTCGAATGGGACCTGACCGAGATCGCCAGCCTCGATCATATCGGCGCCCAGATGTTCTGGAACGCCTGGGGCAAACAGCGCCCGCCCCGGCTCACGCTCGCGCCCAAACAGGAAGAGCTGTTCGCGCGCATCGAGGAAGCCAGCAAGGCCGAGCTGCCGCGCACCCGCCGCAACCGCCTGCCCTGGGTGCTGGTGCTCGGCTTCGGCATGCTGTCCTTCTTCGAACACCTGCATGGCTTCATCCGCCTGATCGGCCAGGTGGTGCAGGACCTCGGCCGCTTCGCGCGCCGCCCGATGCTCGGGCCGTGGCGCGAGATCTCGGCCAATATCTTCCATGCAGGCTTCCAGGCGCTCGGCATCACCGCGCTGGTGGGCTTCCTGATCGGCGTGGTGCTGTCGTATTTGTCGGCGCAGCAGTTGCGCACCTACGGCGGCGACATGTTCCTGGTGAACCTCCTT
>DASRXO010000250.1:0-6534 GCA_035654095.1 Telluria sp. | reverse complement strand
GCTCGACTTCGACCGGCATCTGGTCGCGGCCACCGAGATTGGCGTTCAGGCCCGCGGCCAGCATCTCGGCCAGCATGCCGACCGGCGTGCCGCCGCCGTGCACCCAACCCATGAAGCGCGGATGCACGTTACCGACGGCATGGGGCAGCACGTCCTCCATGAAACTGCGGTGCGCTTCGGCGAGCGGCGTAGGCTGGGTCGGCAGCGCGGCCTGGAAGCGGCTGCGCGTCTGTTCCGGAATCGGCTGCCACACCGGACGCTCGCGGATGAATTCGACGTAATCGAGCATGTCATCGAGCATGCGATGGCTCTGGGCGCGGAAATCCTGCCAGTCAGGCGGATCCAGCGAGGTGCTGGACGATGTGGGCATGGACTTCCTCTGTGGACTCTGGCATGGTGGGCGAATACTATCATTATCGTTCACGCGGATTGGATGAAAATGGGAGAGATGGCTTGCTTTTCGCCCTTAATTCACCGCCTCGGATGGAAAACGTATGAACAATGACAATGCCCCCTATCACGCCCACATTTACTACACGCTCGACACGCGCGCGCTCGCGGTCGCCCTCGAACGGCGCCTGGACAAGGCCAAGACGTCGGGCGAGATTCAGGGCCTGCTGTTCATCGGCGCGCTACGCGACATGGCCCTGGGCCCGCATCCGATTCCCGAATTCGAGATTCACTTCACCAAGGGTATGCTGCCGGCGATCCTCGAGCTGCTCGAGGCCTCGCGCCTGACGGCGCTGGTGCATCCGTTGACGGACGACGATCTCGCCGACCATACGACGCTCGCGCACTGGATCGGCGCGCCGCTTCCGCTCAAGCTGGAAACGCTCGACCCGCCTGGGTTGAACCAGGGTGTCGCGCGTTTCGGTAAATCGGATTTCTAGATGAGGCGCGCGCTGCCGCGCGCCATCACGATCTCCCTCAGGTTTTGCGGCCGCCCGCTACCAGTTGCACCACCACTGCAACGGCGATGTTCAGCGCGAGCGCCAGCAGGCCGGTGTAGACCGTATAGCTGTCGCCGCCGATGACGAGCGCATGGACCGGCTTGACCCCGTCCGCAAACGCCATCCAGCTGCCGCCGACGATGCCGACCGCCCAGCCGCACAGCAGGGCGCGTGCGCCGAACCAGCGGAAGAACAGGCCGAACACCACCGACGGGAAGGTCTGCAGGATCCACACGCCGCCCAGCAATTGCAGGTCGAGCGCGAACTTGGTCGGCAAGAACAGGATGAACACCAGCGCGCCGACCTTGACCACCAGCGACACCAGCTTGGCGACCTTGGCTTCGCCGGCCGGCGTCACGTTCTGGTTCACATACGGCTTCCAGAAATTGCGGGTGAACAGATTGGCCGCGCCGATCGACATCACGGCCGCCGGCACCAGCGCGCCGATCGCGATCGCGGCGAACGCGAAACCGCTGAACCAGGACGGGAACAGCGCGTTGAACAGTGCCGGTACCACGTCGTTATTGCTCTTCACCGCGAGCTTGGCAGCGTAGGCCATGTAGCCGAGCAGGGCGATCAGGCCAAGCAGCACGGTGTAGGCGGGCAGGAACACCGCGTTCTTGCGGATGGTGTCCGCGCTCTTCGCGGCGAAGATGCCGGTCAGCGTGTGCGGGTACATGAAGGCGGCCAGCGCGGAGCCCAGCGCGAGGGTGGCGAACGGCAGCATCTGCTGCGGCTTGAGCGTCAGCCCGGTGGCGCCGCCTTTCGCCGCGAAGGCTTCGCCGGCGGAGTGGAACACCGCGCCGTAGCCGCCCAGTTTCATCGGCACCAGCACCACCGCGACCAGCACCACGATGTAGATCATCAGGTCCTTGACGAAGGCGATCAGCGCCGGCGCGCGCAGGCCGGCCGAGTAGGTGTACAGCGCGAGGATGATGAAGGCGGCGGCCAGCGGCAGTTCGCCGGTCAGGCCGAGCGCCTTGATCACCACTTCCATGCCGACCAGTTGCAGCGCGATGTAAGGCATGGTGGCGAGCACGCCGGTCAGCGCGATCGCGAACTCCAGCGGGCGCGAGGCATAGCGGCCGTACACGACGTCGGCGGCCGTGACGTGGCCGGCCTTGTTCGCGGCATGCCAGAGCCGCGGCATGATCACGAAGACCACCGGATACACCAGGATGGTGTAAGGCAGCGCGAAGAAGCCGTAGGCGCCGACTGCGTACACCAGCGCCGGCACCGCGATCACGGTGTAGGCGGTGTAGAAGTCGCCGCCGACCAGGAACCAGGTGATCCAGGTGCCGAAATTACGGCCGCCGAGGCCCCATTCGTCGAGGTGGGCGCCCTTGTTGCTGCTGCCGCCGCTTTGCCAGCGCGATGCCAGGAAGCCCATCACCGTTACCAGGGCGAAGAAGAAGACGAATACGCCAAGCGCAGTCCAGTTGATTGTCGATTCCATTTATTCGACTCCCTTCTTCTGGCCATCGCGGTACACGATCCAGATCAGCAGGGCGGTCAGCGGCACCCACAGCAATTGGTACCAGTAGAAAAATGGGAAGTCGAATAAGCTGGGGAGTTCGCGGTTGTAGAACGGAATCCATAGCAAGCCGATGAACGGCAAGACAAGCAAGAAGCGCATGGGTAAATACCTAGAGTAAAAAAATGAAAAACATGTTATCAGAACGGCGATGTTTTGTTTAGACGTGGCCAGAAATCGACCGCACGCGCATGGCCGCGGCATCGATCGCATGCGCGCCCATCGATCATTCCAAAGCCCGCGCTTGACGGCGGCGACAAGCCGGATATACCCTTTGAAAATCGTTTAACTTTGGTCTGATCATGAGCTCATTCAATACCTTGCGCCGGTCGCGGCGCCGCTTCGTCGGCGGCGCCGCAATCATGGTCTGCGGCTGGCCGCTGCGCGCCGCGTTCGGCGCCGCTTCCGATCCGGATGCGCGGGCGTTCGCACTGGTCTCGCCGGAGCGCGCGCTGGCGCTGCGGAAGACCATCGATCCCGCGCTTGCGCAGCAGGTCGTGGCGCAAGCCGCGGGGGCGAGCTCGCGCCAGCCGCACTATCTGCCGGCGGTGCGCACCGCGGGGCTGCTCGATGGTGAAGGCATACGCGACGCCAGCATCCAGGCGCAGGAAGACTGGCGTCAGCTGCGCTTGCAGGCATTGGCGTTCCGGCTCTCCGGGGATGCCGCCCACCTCGCGTGCGCGCAGCGTTATGTGGCGGCGTGGGCGGGGCCGTATCAGCCAGGCTTCGGCCCGATCGACGAGACCGAACTGGCGGCCGTCATCTGCGGCATCGACCTGGTGCAGGACCAGCTGCCGGCCGCGCAGATGGCGCTCGCAAGACTATGGTGCCAGCAGGTCGCGCGCGGTTACCTGGCGAAGAAGATCGTGTCGGGCGGCGCCTCCACCGGCTTCAACAACTGGCACAGCCATCGCATCAAGATCGGCACCGGCGCGGCCTTCCTGAGCGGCGACGCGGCCTTGATCGCGGCCGCGCGCGAAGAGTTCGTGCTGCAGGTGATGCGCAATATCGACAGCGGCGGCAAGGTGGTCGACTTCGACCAGCGCGACGCCCTGCATTACGTGACCTATTCGCTCGAGCCGCTGCTGATGGCGGCCAGCATGGCGGCGGCCCACGGCGAGGACTGGTACGCCGCGCCGGCCACCGGCGGTCGCCTGCGCAAGGCGCTCGACTGGCTGCGCCCATACGCGATGGGCGAGAAGGGCCATGAAGAGTTCGTGCATAGCAGCGTCACCTTCGACAAGCGGCGTGCCGATGCCGGCGTCAAAGGCTATGCAGGGCCGTGGCGGCGCAACGAGTCCGCCACCTTGTACTGGCTGGCCTCGCGCTTCGACCGCCAGTACGACGCCGTCAGCGCCAGCCTTGCGCCGGCGCCGCCGTGGGTGCAGGCGCTGTTCGCGCAGCGCTACGCTTAATTGCGGCGTCCCGCGGCGGCCAGGATCAGGGCGGTCACCTCGTCCGGATGCGAGAGCAGCGACAAATGGCCTGAAGTCAGTTCGATCGTCGTCGCCTTCATGCGCTTGGCGAGGAAGCGCTCGAGGTCGGGCGAGGTGGTGCGGTCCTGGGTCGAGATGGCATACCAGCTCGGCTTCGATCTCCAGGCGGCCTGCGTGGTGCGCGAGGCGAACAGGGTCGTCGAGATGCGGCCTTGTTCGGCATACAGCACGCGCGCCTTGGCCGGTTCGATGTCGCCTGCAAAATCGCGCAGGAAGGCCTCTTCGCTCAATTGCGCGAAGTCGCCGGATTTGACCAGCCCCGCACTGGCCGGCGGTGTCGGGAAGGTGGCGGCCAGCGCGCCGTAATCTTCACCGGCGTCGGGTGCGCGCGCGGCGATATACACGAGCGCCGATACTTTCGGATCCACGCCCGCTTCGCTGATCACCGTGCCGGCCCACGAGTGCGCCACCAGCACGGTCGGGCCGTCCTGCAGCGCGATGGCGCGGCGGGTCGCCTCGACGTCGTCGGCGAGCGAGGTCAGCGGGTTCTGCACCGAGGTCACCTTCATGCCCGCTTTTTGGAGTCGGGCGATCACTTCGGCCCACGACGAACCGTCGGCGTAGGCGCCGTGCACCAGCACGACGTTGTGCACCGGCGGCGCGGCCTGCGCGAAGCTGGGCGTGGAGAGCAGGGCGGCGATGCTTCCTGCGAGGAGGGCGGCGGCGAACGAGCGGCGGTTGATCATGATGGTCCTTTCGGTTGAATGTGGGACGCAGTATGGACGCCGCGGAATGGCATCAGGATGACGGCCGCATTACAAACTTGTTCATATCGGCTGGGTTCACGCAATTAATTGTTTGGCTGGGTCCGGCGGCGCGCTCGTCCTATTTGATAGGAGCGACAGCGATTGCGCGCTTGCCGTAAGATCGGTGCACGGCACATGGGGGACCTCAGATGGCTCTTTCTACCGATCAAAAGCTGGACAGCGGTGACCTGTCCCCGACCTCACGCCGGCTGCTCGCGCTGCGCGACGAGGTGCTTGCCGAATGGACGGCGCAGGTGCGGCGCACGGTCAAGGGCGCCGACCGCATGCCGCAGCCCATCCTGATCAACACGCTGCCGGCTTTCCACGACAATATTGCCGAATCGCTGACGCCCGGCTATCCGCGCTCGAACGCGACCAGCAACACGACGATCGCTTCGGACCACGGCAGCGAACGCGCGCGCATGACGGGTTACGGGTCCGAGGAAGTCATCTACGAGTATCAGCTGTTCCGTGCCGCCTTGGCGCTGGTGGCGGAGCGTAACGGGCTGGCCTTGAATCCCGCCGAGTGGCAAGTCATCAACGCTTCGATCGATGCGGCGGTACGCATGTCGGTCAAGAAGTTCATCGCCATGCACGATGAATTCCGCAGCCGGATCGCCGCCTCGCTGTCGCACGACATGCGGACGCCCTTGACCGTCATCCTCGGCAGCGCGCAGTTGCTCGCGCTGACGCCGGACGCGCAGACCGCGGCCCGCATCATTCCCCGGATTATCAGGAACGCTCAGCGGCTCGAGCACATGATCCAGGACCAGCTCGACGCGCTGCGCTTCCATCGCGGCCCCCACTTGCCGCTGCTGTTGTCGCACTTCGACATGGCACTTCTGGCAGCCGAGGTGCGCGATCAGGTCAATGAGGCGCATCCCGAGCGTTGCCAGTTGATCGGCGCGCCGGTGCACGGCCACTGGTGCCGCGATTCGATGCGCAGGGCGCTGGAAAACCTGGTCGTCAACGCGATCAAATATGGCGACAGCCAGCCGATCCGCATCAAGCTCGACGAGAGCAACGAGAGGATGATCCTGTCGGTGCATAACAGCGGCAAGCCGATTCCTCCGGAATGCTCTTCGGCGATCTTCGATTACCTGCAGCGTGAAGATGAAAGCGAGGAGGAGGGCTGGGGCATCGGCCTGCCCTTCGTGCGCAATGTCGCCGAAAGCCATGGCGGCAGCGTCACGCTCGACAGCTCAGCTGCCGCAGGGACCACCTTCATCATCGACGTCCCGGTCGATTGCCGGCCGTTTGTGGACGCGCCGATCGCAGCGGGCGAACCGACGCCGGGCAGTTGAAAGCAACATGCGCATCGCCACCTTCAACGTCAACGGCATCACCAGCCGGCTTCCGGCCCTGCTGCAATGGCTGGATGAAAAGCAACCGGACGTCGCCTGCCTGCAAGAGCTGAAAGCGCCGCAGGAAAAATTCCCGGAAGCGGCGATCAACGACGCCGGCTACCAGGCCGTCTGGCATGGTCAGAAGAGCTGGAATGGCGTGGCGATCCTGGCGCGCGGCACGGCGCCGCAAGAGGTCGGGCGCGGCTTGGCCGGCGACCCCGAGGACGAGCAGAGCCGCTATATCGAAGCGGTCGTCAACGGCATGCTGATCGCCTGCCTGTATCTGCCGAACGGCAACCCGGCGCCGGGGCCGAAATTCGACTACAAGCTCAAATGGTTCGACCGGCTGATCTTGCACGGGGCGGAACTGCTGGCCAGTGGCGGCCCAGTGGTGATGGCCGGCGATTTCAACGTGATGCCGACCGATCTCGACGTGTACAAGCCGGAGCGCTGGGTGAACGA
>DASRXO010000249.1:0-3843 GCA_035654095.1 Telluria sp. | reverse complement strand
CAGGCCGACGCCCGCAAGCTGTTGAACCAGCAAGCGCATGACTTGAACGCGCTGCTCGGCCTCGCGCCTTCGGCCGCGTTGCGCCTCGATCCCGCCAGCAGCTTGGGCGCGCCGGCGCCGGCAGCGGTGGAGGCCGCGTTGGCGAACCTGTCCACGCAGCGGCCCGACCTGGCGGCACTGCGCGCCGGTTACGGCGCGCAGGACCAGCGCTACCGCGGCGCCTTGCTCGCGCAATTCCCGGCCATCAACGTCGGCCTGACGCGCTCGAGCGACACCAGCGGCATCAACTCCACCAGCCTGGGGCTGACGTTCTCGCTGCCGCTGCTCAATCGCAACCGCGGCACCATCGCGATCGAACAGGCGACCCGCGAAAAGCTCTACGAGGAATACCAATTGCGGGTGCAGGCCGCGCGCAGCGAGATCGACCGGCTGCGCACCGAACAGGCGCTGTCGGTGACCGAACTGGTGCGCGTCGACGCCGAACTCGCGGTCCTCGCGCAGATGCAGGCCAACAGCGAGCTCGCGCTGCGGATCAACAATATCGACGTGCTGATGTTCATTAACGCGCGCTCCGCCTTGCTGGGCAAGCGGCTCGAACAGATCGCGCTGCGCCAGGCCATCCAGGAACAGCGCGTGGCACTCGACACCCTGCTGGGCCTGGACCGGGCCGCTTACACGAAAGGACATACCGAATGAAACGGCGCAACCTGGCCATTGCGGCGGCATTGCTGGCCGCCGCGGGCATCGGCGGCTGGTGGTTCTTCAGCGCGCAGGCAAGCAAACCCGGGGCCGATGCCGCCGAGCCCGCGGTATCGGCCCAGGTCGCCACGGTGGCGCTGGCGCGCGCCGAGCTGCCGATGTCGATCACGGCCTACGGCGAGATCGCCTCGCGCAAGGTCGAATCGCTGGGCTTCCCGCAGCCGGGCCAGTTGCTGTCGGTGCCGGTCATGGCCGGCCAGCAGGTCCACGGTGGCGATCTGCTCGCCACGATCGCCAGCGACCCGGCGGCGCAAGCGGCCTACGCGCAGGCGGCGAGCGCCTTCAAGCTGGCGCAGGACGACCTGCGCCGCAACGAGGAACTGTTCAAGCTCCAACTGGCCACCGCCGGCCAGCGCGATGCCGCCGCCAAGCAGCTGGACGACGCCCGCGCGGCGCTGGCGGCGCAGGCCAAGCTGGGCGGCGCGCAAGCGAGTGCCGCCTTGCGCGCGCCGGCCGACGGCGTGGTCGCCGCGATCCCGGCGGCGCAGGGCGACCGCTTGCCGGCGGGCGCCACCGTGATCCAGTTCGGCCGCACCGGCACCTTGCGCGCGGTGCTGGCGATCGAGCCGTCGCAAAGCGCGCTGCTGCGCGCCGGCATGCCGGTCATGCTGAGCACCGCGCAGGACGGCGCCAAGCCGGCGCCGGTGCACCTGTCCAGCGTCGAGAGGCTGGTCGATCCGAAGTCGCAGATGGCGACCGCGATCGCCGAATTGCCGCCCGCGCTGGCCGGGCAATTCCTGGTCGGCATGCGGATCGTCGCCACCATCGAACTCGACAAGCGCAGCGGCTGGGTGGTGCCGCGCCAGGCCGTGCTCAACGACGACAACGGCAGCTATCTGTACCAGGTCGCAGCCGGCCATGCGCGCCGCGTGCCGGTCGCCAAGCAAGCCGAGTCGGGCGACCAGGTCGGCGTCGACGGCAAGCTCGATCCGGCCCTGCCAGTGGTCTCGGTCGGCAATTACGAACTGGAAGACGGCATGGCCGTGCGCGGGGCGCCGCGATGAGCGTCGGCAGCTGGACCCAGAGCCACCGGCGTTCGATCCTGTTCCTGCTGGCGATGCTGGCGATGGCAGGCGTCGTGGCGGCGTTCCAGTTGCCGGTCTCGCTGTTCCCCACCGTGGATTTTCCGCGCGTGGTGGTGTCGCTCGATTCCGGCGACCAGCCGGCCGAGCAGATGGAAATGCTGGTCACGCGGCCGGTCGAGGAGGCCGTGCGCCGCGTGCCCGGCGTGCGCAACGTGCGGTCGGATACCAGCCGCGGCTCGGCCGAAGTGTCGGTGAATTTCGACTGGGGGCGCGACATGGCCGCCTCGGCGCTGCAGATCAACGCGGCGATTTCGCAGATCATGGCGACGCTGCCGCCCAGCACCCAGCTGACCACGCGCCAGATGGACCCGACCGTGTTCCCGATCCTGGCCTACAGCCTGGTGTCCGACCGCCTGTCGCCGACCGCATTGCGCGACGTCGCCGAGTACCAGCTGCGGCCGATGCTGTCGAGCGTGGACGGCGTATCGCGCATCCAGGTGCAGGGCGGCGCCCAGGAGGAGTACCGGGTGACGGTCGATCCGGCCCGGCTGCGCGCCTTCGACCTCGCGCCCGACGACGTGACGCGCGCGCTGGCCGCGGTCAACGT
The DNA here is from genome assembly GCA_035654095.1 of Telluria sp. Classification (GTDB taxonomy): domain Bacteria; phylum Pseudomonadota; class Gammaproteobacteria; order Burkholderiales; family Burkholderiaceae_D; genus Telluria_A. The sequence continues at coordinate 1,452 of DASRXO010000249.1, read as the reverse complement.
GCTGAGCGCCGTGGGCCGGCTCGAAGACCATTACAAGTTGTACCTGGTGGTGTCGAACAGCCGCGTGGACAGCGTCGCCCAGCTGCGCCAGGTGGTGCTGCGCAATGCCGGCAGCAGCATCGTGCGGCTGGCCGATGTGGCGACGGTCGAACAGTCGGTCATGCCGGAGTGGACTCGGGTGACGGCCGACGGGCGCGACGCGGTGCTGTTTTCGATCTACCAGCAGCCGGGCAGCAACAGCGTGCAGATCGTACGCGACGTCAAGGCCCGGCTCGACGCCTATCGCGCCAAGCTGCCGCCCGGCGTCGGCATCGCCAGCTGGTACGACCAGAGCCAGTTGGTGATCGAATCGGCCACCAGCGTGCGCGACGCGGTGTTGATCGGCATCGGGCTGGCGGCACTGGTGCTGCTGGTCTTCCTGCGCAACCTGAAGGTCACGCTGATCGCGGTGATCGTGGTGCCGGCGGTGCTGGCGACCACGATGGTGCTGCTGCACGTGCTGGGCATGAGCTTCAACATCATGACGCTGGGCGGGATCGCGGCCGCGGTCGGCCTCGTGATCGACGATGCGATCGTGATGGTCGAGCACATCATCCGCCGCTTGCACGACGACAGCGGGCACCTGCACGAACGGGTGATCGCGGCCTCGCTGGAGTTCCTGCCGCCGCTGGCCGGTTCGAGCGCCTCGACGCTGGTGATCTTCGTGCCGCTGGCCTTCCTGAGCGGCGTCACCGGCGCCTTCTTCAAGGCCTTGTCGCTGACCATGGCGTCGGCGCTGTTCATCTCCTTCCTGATCACCTGGCTCGCGGTGCCGCTGCTGGCCGAGCGCTTCCTCAACGCCAGGGATGCCGAACACAAACCCGATTCGCGCCTGCTCGGCTGGCTGCACCGGCATTACCGCGGCACGCTGAGGCGCCTGCTGGCCAAGCCGTGGCTGGCCCTGATCGGCGTGCTGCCGCTGCTGTTGCTGGGCGTGCTGGCCTTCACCCGCGTCGGCTCGGGCTTCATGCCGGCGATGGACGAGGGTGGCTTCGTGCTCGATTACCGTAGCGCACCGGGCACCGCCTTGTCGGAAACCGACCGCCTGCTGCGCCAGGTCGAGCAGATCGTGCGCGCCACGCCGGACGTGCTCAGTTACTCGCGCCGCACCGGCAGCGGCTTGGGCGGCGGCTTGAACGAGGCGAACCAGGGCGACTTCTTCATCCGCCTCAAGAGCGGCAAGCGGCGCCCGGTGGACGAGGTGATGGACGACATCCGCACCAAGGTCGAACACGAGGTTCCCGGTCTGCGGGTCGAGATGGCGCAGTTGATGGAAGACCTGATCGGCGACCTGACCGCGGTGCCGCAGCCGGTCGAGATCAAGCTGTTCGCCGACCGCCCCGAACTGCTGGCGAGCGCCGCGACCGCGGTGGCCGACCGCATCGCCAAGATCGATGGCGTGGTCGATGTCAA